>NZ_LVYZ01000044.1:0-296011 GCF_001909095.1 Paenibacillus sp. P46E | reverse complement strand
ATAATATACCGATTATGGAGAGGGCGTAATGCAGGTTTTTTTGTGAATAGTAAAATAAGGTGTTCATTAAAAATAAACTTATAAAAATAATTACTGTGAATAGAATATAATAGGTTTTTCGTATTTTATATTCGTTACCATTCTTGACGAATTTTATAGTAAAAACAATAAAGAACATGACCAGAATAGAGAAAACCAATATCAATAGACGCTTATTAAATTCGGAGTGGTTGGATGCTTCGTTTGTAAGATTCAATATCCTGGTAAGATAAAAGGAGAGGGATTCCGCTATGAAGCCAATGGCCAAGTAAAGCAAAGAAAACAATAGCTTTGTCCCAAGCTGAGCTCTGTACATATTGGAAATGAGAAATGTGCTTGCTACGGATAACATTCCTGTAACTAGCACTGGGAAAAAACATACGGTGGAGGTAAATAGGATTCCTCCAGCTAAGCAATAAAGAAGAGAAATTGTCAGGATACTTTTATCGGACGGTGGCAACAGGACAGAGAAAAAGGAATGCAGCAACAGTAATTGCATAAGTGTAGTACCCATAAATAAAAAGTTATGCAATGCTTCACCCCCTTTGTTTAATCAGAGCGAGCATATAGCGGGCATAGCTATCTTTTATTGTTTGAGCTTTTGAACGGCCGATTGGGAATTCTTCTTTGTTACTCATGACGACCGACGATACTGTGAATTTTAAAACATGTTCCATATTGATTAAGACTGAACGGTGGACGAGTAGGAAAGGATATTCAAGGCTATTGGAATAGCTTTCTAATGTCCCTACACAGGCATAGCGCTGTCCGGTTGTTATGACTTCAAGCCGCTTTTTAGCTATCGTATTTTTAACTTTAGTAATGGCAATAACTGCTGAGTTTTTTAGTACAAGATATTCCCCGTTTGTCTTGATCGTTAAATATCGATTGACGGAAGCTAGAATGTAATTACAAAGCTGGGTCACCTTAGAAATGAATAGCTCATTAGATATTGGTTTAACTAAGTAATGGAATGTTTGCACATCGAAGCTGTCCATCATATATTCAGGATAACTGGTCAAAAAAATGATCTGCACATCACGATCTGGAAGTGAACGGATGTGCTTTGCAGTATTAATGCCGTTTATTCCGTTCATTTCTATATCAAGAAAAAGGATGTGAAACGGATTGGATTCGTGAGTTCTGTAGTATTCCAGGAGTTCCTCTCCTGAGGAAAAAAAATAGGTGTCGAACGAGAAATGGGTGCATTTCGTGAGTATCAGTAATAATTGTTTTATGAGATTATGATTTGCTGCGTCATCATCACATACAGCCACTTGAAACATAGTTCTTCCCCCTGTAAATAAGTTGTCTATTTTCTGCTATTTCAACCCTCCAGGTATTGCGAGCCCCCTAACAACTATAGATAAGTTACATGATCCAACATATAGACTGCAAATACTTGACAAAAAATGCATTTCAACCCCCTTTTTCTCCATTTAGAGACTATTTTAACCCATTAATGGTTTTATATGATATATTCAATTTGACGGGAGGGCGGGGAATGATTGAACGATTTGTGAATAAAACCACAATGTTGGCGGTCAGGCAGGGTGCTATAACCGATGAAGAAATTCCAGTATTTCGCTATGGAATACAGGCTATGATGGAAGTTTTGATGATTACTGCGACTATTCTCTTTATATCCTTGCAAATTGGCCGATTAGCTGAGGCGTGTGTTCTGATAGGATGCGTAATATTGTCAAGGAGTTATGGAAGAGGATATCATGCTCAGACTTTTGCAAGGTGCTATCTGATATCCAGTGTAATCTTCTCGGCAGCCATTCTAACTATCGATCTCATGCCAAGCATTCTGTATTTTTCAGTAAGTATTGTATGTGCGGCAGCTTCTTTGTTGATTTTTATTACTCTATTTCTTATCGCTAAGCCTGAGGATAAGAGGTATCACAACATCAACAAAATAATACATATTACTTTCTTTATTCTCTTTATTTATGCGTGTTATTTCAGTGTATCTAATTCAGTTGTTACAGCTTGTTCTTTCGGTTTTATAATTTCCCAAATATCAATGTTGATTAAACATGTAGAGGAGAGAATAAAATGAACTTTTCAAAATTGTTATGGAAACCTTTATCCGTAGCTGCAGGCTTTTTTGCTTTTGCAGGAGCCAATACCATGTGCTGGTGGATAGCACATCAGACGGATCTGCCTGAGGAAGTGAAGAAGATGCGCAGAATCTAGTAAATATCAGTGTCAATTTGATACGGTTTTCATAAAATGCATAAGAATATTATACAGTAGGTGTTATTCGTGGAATGGTATGCTCTGTTTGTTCAAGCCGATAAAGAAACGTTGGTTGAGAGTCGCATCCATGCTGTATTTAACGAATTTGTCTGTACTTCGTTAGTGCCCAAACGGTTAATGATAGAACGAAGGCAGGGGATTAAACATGCCGCCATTAAGTTATTGTTTCCCTCTTATGTACTAATTAGAGCAACAATGAAACCGGAAATATATTACAAGATTATGGAGATTCCCTATGTTATAAAAATTCTCAATACAGGATCAACCTGCAAGGATGGTTGTTATTGGACATCCATTGATCCTAGTGAGATTGAGACCATCCTTAACCTGGTTGATGTAAATGGAGTGATACATTCCTCAAGAGTAATGGTGGAGGGTTGCGGATTTATTGTAGAAGAAGGACCCCTGCTGGGAATGGAAGATAGAATATCCAAATTAGACAATCATCATAACAGAGCTAAAGTCAAACTTAACTTTATTGGGGACAGTAAGACGGTTGATCTGGCAATCAATGTAAGCCGGAAACCATAGATCGCATTTATCATACCATTAACGACAATGTATCAATCTACATAATCGTTGTTGCGGCACGTTATGTCGGTGATGATACAACATAATCCAAAAATGGTAGTGCAGCTATAAAGCTGGATGACAGGGGAGAAATCTGCCTACTTAATGAAAAATTAGGTACTCGGGGAGATGATAGCAGTGGATTTTAGCACAGTTCAAAAAGAGAGACAAGCAGAATTCCGGGCCTTTGTAGATCAAGATATTATGCCGTATGCCGCGCAAATTGACCAGGAAGAATGCATTCCCAAGGCAATTATTGAAAAGATGGTTGCAAAAGGGTACTGGGGGGCTGATCTGCCACGTGAATTTGGCGGTTCTGATATGGATTTGATTACCGCTGGCCTGCTTCATCAGGAAATTGGCAGGGGCTGCTCTAATGTTAGAAATTTAATCGGTGTTCAAGGAATGGTATCGAGCGCTATCCTTAAATGGGGAACAGAGACGCAGAAACGACATTGGCTGCCAAAAATGGCTTCGGGCGAGGTAACCACCGCTTTTGCACTGACAGAGCCTGATGTTGGGAGCGACATTAGAAATTTGCAGACAGAGGCGGTCCTGGAAGGTTCTGACTATATCCTCAACGGTGCTAAAAAATGGATTACTTTTGGTGGCAGCGCTGATCTGTATATTGTATTTGCTAAATGCCAGGGAAGAATCGGTGCTTTTTTGGTTGAGCGGAATACGCCGGGTTTTATCACAACTCCGATTAAGGGGCTATTGGGCTTCAGAGGTTCTATGTTGGCAGAGCTAACCTTCGAAGATTGCCGGATTCCTGCGGAAAATGTATTGAGCCGCATCGGATTCGGGCTGTCACATGTTGCCAACTACGGATTATCCCATGGCAGATACAGCACAGCGTGGGGGTGTGTGGGACTGGCCCAAGCCTGCCTGGAATCCAGTGTTCATTATGCTGCTGAGCGTCAACAAGGGGAAAAGTTACTGAAAGATCATCAATTAATTCAGGAAATGATAGCGGATATGGAGACAAATATTACTTGTGCCAGATTGCTATGTCTTCATGCCAGCTATTTAAGGGAAAATAATGATGAGCGGTTTGTTATGGAGACGGCTAAAGCCAAATATTTTGCTTCAAGGACAGCATTTAATGCGGCTAATGCCGCAGTTCAGATTCATGGCGCCAATGGTTGCGGATCGGAATATCCCGTTCAAAGATATCTCAGAGATGCTAAAATTATGGAGATTGTTGAGGGAAGCTCACAGGTTCAACAAATAATAATCGCGGCTCATGCGTTCAGAAAAAAATATTAGGAGGAGGTTCAGATGAACAGTAAACAATCCATGCCTATTTATGCTGTAGTGGTGAATGATGAGGAGCAATATTCAATTTGGCCGGAGCATAAAGAAAAACCTCTTGGATGGAATTATACTGGAAAAAAAGGGAATAAAGAGGAGTGCCTGGAATATATTAAAGAGATTTGGACAGATATGAGGCCTTTAAGCGTAAGATCTGGGGAGAGAGGCTTATAACCATCTGTTACAAATTCTAATTAACAATGGGTGTTTCATTGAGGAGGATACTGCTATTGAAAGAGAATGCACTCGCTTATTATTCAGAGCATAGCCCTATGTCAGACCCGAAGGAATATGGAGTTTTGTTAGATGGCATCGGTTCTGATCCTACTGATATGATCAGAATCATCCAGGGAGTATTAATTAACCCGAACGAAGAAGAGGAAATCTACGATATCCGGTTATCGCAGCAGCACAAGGTTGAAGCACATTATCGGACTGTGAGGGAAATGCTGGAACAAATCAACAAAATGGATAAGTCACCTCTTTCGATATCGCGCAAACCTGCAGAACGCTTGTCCGCGACTTACCGGCACTATGCTCTGTTATTGGTCTCTATGCTGCGTTATCATCATATTCCAGCCAGAATGCGTGTGGGTTATTCCCGCTATAGCAGCGAATTTATGAATGAAGACCGGTGGATCGCAGAGTATTGGAATGCAGAACAATCACGCTGGGTGCTGGTGGACCCTTCCATAAGCAATGAATACCAGGAGTTCAATGAGCTCTATGAAATCAATCCCTTGGATATTCAAAGAAATGAACAATTTGTAACAGCAGGCCAGGCTTGGCAGATTACAAGAAGCGGCGAGCTTAAGGCGGATGAATTCGGCTATAAAAAGTTTCGCGGGATGCGCATGATTCGCGGCAGTCTGCTGCATGACTTAGATGCATTGAATAAAGTTGAATTGATGCCGTGGGATTTCTTCGGGGAACTGATTACCAAGGATGAGAAAAAGCTTACACGCGAGGATAAAACATTGCTGGATCGGATCGCCGGGCTTACTTCCAGTGTAGATCAGAACTTTGAAGAAATGGGCCTGGAGTATGAAGATATGCCGTATAGCAAAGCTGTACGTTCCAAGGTTCGTTTAATGGGAGGAGCTGAACAGTCCGCTGAAATTGCTGGCAGCACTATAGCCTCGGCAAGTGATATTTTGATGAAATTTAATAAGGATGAACAACCGTTACCTGCGAGTTCCAATTCGATGGAGAATGAATCGATGTTGGATCGTTTTTTTGCTTTGTCTGCACCTGCTGAAACGGATACAGGCCATATTCTTGTCAAAGGGGCAAACCAGCATAATCTAAAGAATGTAACCATTGCTATTCCGCATTCTAAATTTGTCGTGATCACGGGTGTGAGCGGCAGCGGCAAATCGACGTTGGCCTTTGATACGATTCATGCAGAGGGACAACGCAGGTATTTGGAGCATTTTGGCAGATATATGGCAGTTCCGATGGAGAAGCCGGATGTGGAGCAGATCTCAGGATTAAGTCCCACGGTTGCCATTGAGCAAAAAACGATAGGGCTAAACCCAAGATCCACAGTTGGAAGTCTGACTGATATTTTTGACTATCTGCGTTTGCTCTTTTCCCAGGTGGGAACATCGCATTGTCCCGAGTGCGGGCGTAAGCTTGAAGTCATGACTCCCAATCAAATTGTAGAGACATTAAAATCTATACATGGAAAAACGGAAATCCGGCTATCGGCCAAAATATCACTGACAAGCGAAAAGGCTGTACAGGCACTGCGTAAAAAGGCTTCCGGTCACGGGCTTCACCATATTCTTCATCAAGGAGAGCTTATTAACTGGAATGAGAAGGAGAGAATTTCAAGCATCATCAAGGAGAAGTCCTCCTTTGAGCTTGTGATCTCCCAGTTCTCTCGATCCGCTTCTCCACAAGAAGCCGATCGTTTGGAATCAGCTGTCGAGACGGCGCTTGATTTCGGAAAAGGGATATTGTTGGTGACCCTGGATGAAGGGCAGCAGTTCTTTTTGTACACACATAATACTTGTCCTTATTGTGATCTTGTGTTTACTGAATTGACACCGCAAATCTTCAGCTCCAACAGTCCAAGCGGAATGTGCCCGGAATGTAACGGGCTGGGAGTCAAACTGAACGTGGACATGGACAAGGTCATTACCAACCCTGAAATATCCTTATTGGACGGAGCTTCTCCCTGGTATGGTGCATTACGGCAGTATAAACGTTCCGGAAACTGGATGAAGAGTGAGATTATCGCTTTAGCCGATGCCTGGAATATTGATTTAGAAGCACCTTGGAGGGAACTCCCTGAACGCTTTAGGGAAGCTGCTTTTCAGGGTACGGGAGAAGAGAATGTTCATTTCACCTATGAGATGGAGAAGCGTGGCAGAATGGGCGAAATTGTCCGACCGGTGTTCGGGATTATTCATCATGTGAACCGTCTCTTTCGTGAGACCAAGGCGGAGAATGTCCGGCAACTGCTGCTGGAGTTCATGAGTGAGAAACCTTGTACGCTGTGTAAAGGGGAAAAATTATGTCCTGAAGGAAGATCGGTATCGATCGGGAATATCCGTTTTCCGGAAGTTTCTCGAATGACGATTAAAGATGTTCATGATTGGGTAATCGGATTGCCGCATCAATTAAACGCAAGGCAGCTTGAAATTTCCGGTGATCTGCTTCGTGAATTATTTCTCAAGCTTCGTTCATTGCTGGATGTGGGACTGCATTATTTGTCCTTGGAGCGGACAGCTCCTACATTGTCAGGAGGCGAAAGCCAAAGAATTCGTCTGGCAGTACAATTAATCGGCGGACTGATCAACATGTGTTATGTGTTGGATGAACCGTCTATCGGTCTGCATCCAAGGGATCATGCTGCGATGATTCGAACCCTGCAAAGATTAAAAGAAGCGGGGAATACAGTGTTAGTTGTAGAACATGATGCCGCAACAATGTGTGCTGCCGACTGGATTATTGATATGGGACCCGGAGCCGGTATATTGGGTGGCCATGTTATTGCGTCAGGAACGGTTCAGGATATTATGGATCATCCGCAGTCGGTAACCGGACAATATTTGAGCGGCAGACTGGCTATTCAGTCGCCCAATTCATCCACCCGCCGTGAACCGGCAGGATGGCTGACGGTCAGAAATGCCCGGCTGCATAATCTGAAAGGAATTGATGTGAGCATTCCGACAGGCGTATTGACCTGTGTGACTGGCGTAAGCGGCTCGGGGAAAAGTACGCTTGTATCCCGTATTTTCTCTCCTGCTTTATCCACTGCGGTAGAGCAAAGGGGCAAGGGGGGGATCATGTCTCATACTACAATCGAAGGAACAAATCAGATTGACAAGGTTATCACTATTGACCAAAGACCGATCGGGCGTACACCACGTTCGAACCCTGCAACTTATGTTGAGGTATTCGATGAAATACGCAAATGTTTTGCTGATTTGCCTGAATCCAAGGCTGCAGGATATAAAGTCAATCACTTTAGCTTCAATTCCAAAGGTGGGAGATGCGAAACCTGTGAAGGTCACGGCAAAAAGCAGGTGGAGATGCATTTCATGCCTGATGTATGGGTGACCTGCACAGACTGTCAAGGCAAACGGTATAATCAGAAAACACTGGAGATTAAATACAAAGGGCATTCGATATTTGATGTGCTGGAAATGGATGTAAGCGAGGCGCTCAACGTATTTGCAAAGGAACGGAATATTGTACGAATCTTGAGCGTACTCCAGGAAGTAGGCTTGTCTTATATTAAGCTTGGTCAGAACGCGCTGACTCTCAGTGGCGGGGAGGCCCAGCGGATTAAACTGGCCAAAGAATTAAGCCGGGTAGATACAGGGAAAACCGTGTATATTTTGGATGAGCCCACTACGGGGTTGCACTTTTCCGATATCCAAAAACTTGTGGACTTGCTTCACCGCCTGGTGGATGCCGGCAATACGGTCATCCTGGTTGAACATAATATGGATGTTGTTAAAGCGGCCGATTGGATTATTGATATGGGACCCGAAGGTGGGGATGGCGGAGGTCAGGTGGTGATTGAAGGGACCCCTGAGAACGTGTCCAGTTGTGAAGAGAGTTATACCGGCCGGTTCTTAAAGCAAGAAATGGGATTGGAAAGCGGTCGGAAAGGAGACATTCGTCTAATATGAGGGAACGGCTTGTACATGCTGGGGGAACACGTCTTTTTATGAGAGAGATAGGGGAGGGTGAGCCCGCAGTCATTTTTGAAAATGTAATGGGGGGGAGCTTATCTTCCTGGTGGCCTGTGCAATCAGAGGTTGCGAAGCTGACCAGAACCGTGTCGTACGACAGGGCCGGTATTGGCAGGTCTGCTCGCAGTGAATGTTCAAGGGATTGTGACTTTATGGTTGAAGAGTTGCGGAGCATGTTGCTTCAGGCCCAGCTTGCCCCTCCTTATCTCTTGGTTGGAGCGTCCTTCGGTGCGTTTAATGTTCGTGTCTTTGCCCATCGTTACCCCGGCGAAGTGGCCGGCCTCGTTCTGGCAGAACCTTCCCATGAAGATTATTTGGCGGTACTGAAGCAGAGCAAGCCCGACCATGAATGGTTGACCTATATTGAATCGGCCAACAGGTTTGCAAGAATGGGAGGGGCTGGATTTAATGACGAGTGGGAGCAGATGAATGTGAATTCCGATAAGGTCCGCTCTATGCCTTTGCCCGATCATATACCCGTGGTCATTATATCCTCCACACGATACGGAGAGATTGAAAGAACATTGCATGGCTTAAAACCTGAGGATGTGGAGCGTAGGGTGCAGCTTCACCGCAGCTGGTGCCAGGGGCGAAAGAATGTGCAGCATGTGATTACGTCGAATAGCGGACATCACATTATCGGTGATGAACCGGAGCTGATTACATCCAATATCACTATGATGCTGAAATCCCTATCCAATACATGAAAGAAGGACGGTGAAGGGAAATGAGTTGGTCGGACAGCAACTACTCCTTATACACAATCGGCTTTGTGAAAAAAGTGCAGGGCCCTTTCAACGAGAGCAGCTTTCTGGAGATCATTCCTCCATATGCAGAAGGCCTGAAAGGACTCGATGAGTTTAGCCACGTTATTGTTGTATGGTGGGCGGGAGGCGATAACAGCACGCAAACCAATACTCTAACGATCAGACCTCCATATATGCAGGGGAGAAAGATAGGTGTTTTTGCCAGCCGCGCGCCGTTCAGACCCAATTCTATTGCTATTACCACTTGTGAACTGCTGGCTGTTAATCAAGAAGAGGGATTTGTACAGCTCAGGGGAATTGATGCAGCTGATGGAAGCCGCATCCTTGATATCAAGCCCTATATTCCTGTGTGCGACAGAGTCAAGGATGTTGAAGTAGCCGAATGGATACCTGAAGAATGGAGGGAATGGTGGAAACTTGAAGAATCCTGATTATTATGCGAATCTGAGTCCTTGGATTAGAATACCCAAGCCTAATCCGCAAGCCCGGATGCGGCTATTCTGTTTCCCTTATGCAGGAGCATCTGCATCTGTATATTATCCCTGGTGCCGGGATCTGGTACAGGACCTGGAATTATGCGCGATACAGTTTCCAGGCAGGGAAACAAGGATAGCGGAAGAGCCAATTTCTGCTATGGAGCCGTTAGTGGCGGCATTGTTACCGGAGTTGATGCCTTATCTGGATAAGCCATTTCTCTTTTTTGGACACAGCATGGGAGCAACGGTCTGCTTCGAGATTGCCAGAAGATTGATTCTTTCAGGAAGCCGGATTCCGGAAATGTTGTTTGTCTCAGCAAGCAGGGCTCCACATTTGAAACAAACGGAAGACCCGATCTACCTGTTGCCCGGAGAAGCGTTTATTGAGAGATTACGCAGTTTCAGCGGAACACCTGAAGAGATATTTCAATACCCGGAGCTGTTGGAGTTGTACCTTCCGATACTGCGAGCAGATCTGGCTATTGAGGAGACATATACATGCTCGGGTGTAAGTCCTTTTCCATTCCCGATTTCCGGTTTTGGAGGTGAAGAGGACAAGGAGGTTGACCACAAAGATCTGGAGGCTTGGGCACAATACTCCGCTCCGCTTTTTTCACTCAGATTGTATCCTGGCGGTCATTTCTTTATCAGAGAGCAGCAGCAGACGCTAATCCGGGATATGATGAACGATCTCGCGGCACACATTCCTTATTCTAGCAAGTTGAGCTAAGCTGTATAAGAAGTTTTGTGCAGATGGCTCCAGTACGGCTGGTTAATAAAAATACCCCTCTCAATCGGAGAGGGGTATTTCTTGCGCGATAAATCCTTAGATCAAGGCAGGTGCTGGTGTTGTGAGAAATAAAGAAAAATCTCCCGGAAAACGGAGGTTGAAAAAGTGGATGCTCATTATCGGCGGATTTCTGACGGTACTGCTCATCCTTATTGCAGCGATGGCTTCATGGATGGTATTTGCCCCATGGCCCCAGAAGAACGGAACTATAGAAATTGCAGCGTCTACAGAAACCAACACGAAGAACAATAAGATTGAAATCACAGCAGATACAGCTGGAAAGAGCAGAAAAGCGGAGATTATAAGGGACAAATGGGGGGTTCCGCAAATCTATGCGGATCGGGAAGAGGATCTTCTTTTTGCTCAGGGATATGTTCACGCCCAGGATAGACTCTGGCAGATGGATATGAACCGCAGAGCAATTTCGGGAACATTAAGTGAAGTGTTCGGCGAGATGTCTGTCGAAATGGATAAATACTTTCGTGCATACTCTCTGAAGGAAATTGCCAAGAAAACCTATCCCCAGCTTGATGAAGGTACCCGGAAATTATTAGAGGCCTACTCGGCAGGTGTGAATTACTATATTGAGCAGAATGCAAAATCACTGTCGGTAGAGTTTACAATGCTTGGCATCAAGCCTGAAAAATGGACACCAGAGGACAGTTTGGCTTGGGGCAATATGATGTCCTTATTCATGTCGTACAATCATTCCCAGGAACTCATACGGGCAAAAATGATTGCAAGCAGGAGCGGAGAGGATATCAGTGAGCTGTTTCCTTTTCTGGGAGACAAGAATCCGCTGGTGATTCCAAAGGAAGTTGATAATTACGCTTGGTTAAATCAAGAATTCAAAAAAGTGAGTGCCGGGATTGACAGATGGATGAACAATCATTCGGAAATGTGGGGAAGCAACAATTGGGTTGTCAGTGGTAGCCGGACTACAACAGGACAGCCTATCTTAGCAAATGATACACATATCAATCTGGGAATGCCTTCGCTCTGGTATGAGAACGGTCTGCACGGAGGACGGTTTGACAGTGCCGGATTCACTTTTCCGGGCGTTCCCCTTATTGTAACCGGGCACAATGCCCATATCTCATGGGGGATTACAAATCTGAACTCTGATGTGCAGGACTTATATTTGGAAAAATTCGATCGTGAGCAGGATCCCGGACGGTATCTGTATAAGGGGGACTGGAAGCCTATTACCATAAAGACAGAGCAAATTAACGTAAAGGGTAAAGATCCGGTCATATATAAAGTGTACGCCACACATCACGGAACGATAATTAATCAAGTGCTTGGCCTATCGGATGAGCATCCCTTAGCTCTGCAATGGACGCTGAATGAAGGGAGCACGTTGTTTACATCCATTGTGCAGATCAATCTGGCTAAGGATTGGAATGGATTCCGGGAAGCTCTAAAAACATGGGATAATGCCTGCCAGAATTTCGTCTTCGCAGATACTAAGGGCAACATTGGTTATCAGGCCGCCTGTAAAGTACCGGTTCGTGAATCCAAGCATCAGGGTACAGTTCCGGTTCCCGGCTGGACGGGGGAATACGAATGGAAGGGGTATGTGCCTTTTGACAAATTGCCGACACAGTTCAATCCCCCCGCAGGATATATTGTCACTACCAACAACGATGTGACCCAGTCGAATGCCCCGCTCTCTTATGATTGGGCACCAGGAGATCGGGCAGCGCGTATTAGTGACTTGCTGAAAAAAGGAGGGACTCTGTCTCCACAAGATATGGAAGCCATTCAGACCGATACATATTCCTTGTTCGCAGAAAACATCCGTCCCTATTTATTAGGGGTCCATGCAGATTCGGATTTAGCCCAAAAAGCGTTGGATGAGGTTCGCTCATGGGATCTATACACGGATGTTGACAGTATCGGGACTTCTGTTTTTGAAGTGTGGTATAACTTTATGCTCCGAAATATGTTTGAACGTTCATTTGGCTGGCAAGACAGCGGCGGGGCGATGTTTACGCCTGCATCGTATTTGAATTATCCCGATTGGACTCAGCCAACGATTATCAAGCTGATGAATAATCCTGAAAGCTCTTGGTTTGATGATCCGGAAACAACCGGTATTGAGACGCGGGATGATATGATTGCCAAAAGTTTGGATCAAGCGGTTGAATGGCTGCGTTCACAATACGGGGAAGACATACAGAAATGGAACTGGGGGCGGCTGCATACCGTCACATTTACTCATACACCGTTCGGTCAGAGCGGAATAGCCCTGATGGAAAAAATTTTTAACAGCAAGAAATATGCGATTCCCGGAAGCACTTCAACGGTAAACATGGCCTCCTTCTATTGGAACCAGCCATTTACTGTCGGCTTTGGGACCTCGCAGCGCATGATTATTGATATGAGTCAGCTGAATGATATGAAGACAGTGAACTCTACAGGACAAAGCGGACACTTGTTCCATAAGAACCGGGAGGATCAGATTCCTCTATGGGTGAACAACCAATATATTAATGTATTTTTTTCTGAGGATCAGGTCAGGAGTCACGCAGAGGACAAGCTGATTCTTGAGTTTAAACCGTAAATCACCATACCCGATTCAAGAGACAAGGAGGTCTATATGGAAACTCATAGCTTAGGCGGTGTTTCTTCAATTTTGGCTCTTTTGAGATACAGGGCAGATCATCAAGCCGATCGGATAGGATATCAATTTCTGGCAGATGGACAAGAGTTGCAGCGGAGCATGACCTACGGGGAATTGGATCTGAGAGCGAGAACTGTAGCGGCTATGCTCCAAGATCACGGCGCAGTGAATGAACGGGTTCTGTTGCTCTATCCCCCGGGTTTGGAGTATATCGCTGCTTTTTTTGGCTGTCTGTACGCAGGTGCCGTACCGGTGCCCTGCTACCCAGTCAAGCAGCATAAGCCGGATTTGCGAGTATTGTCTGCGGCCCGTGATTCACAGGCTGCCTTTGCCTTGTCCTTAGCCAAGGACATTCCCGGGGAAGCCTGGAGACAGGAGCATCTTCCCCATATACGCTGGCTCTCCAGTGAGCAGCTTGAGGACTCCGCTGCAAGCTCCTGGCATGAACCTTCCATTCAACAGGATTCTTTGGCCTATCTGCAATATACTTCGGGTTCGACAGCGGATCCCAAAGGGGTCATGGTTACACACAGCAATCTGCTGCATAATCTGGAACTGATTCGTAACAGCTTTAAGCATACAAGTGAAAGCAGGGGAGTCATCTGGCTTCCTCCTTATCATGATATGGGGTTAATTGGCGGTATCCTTCAGCCGCTGTATTCGGGCTTCCCGGTGATATTAATGTCACCGCTTTCCTTTATGGAGCAGCCGGCAAGATGGCTCCAGGCCATTTCGGCGCATAAGGCTACAACCAGCGGCGGGCCCAATTTCGCCTATGATCTTTGTGTGCGGAAGATTTCCGATGAACAGATACAGAACCTGGATTTAAGCAGTTGGGAGCTGGCGTTTAACGGTTCCGAAATGATCAGGGAAGAGTCACTGCACCGGTTTGTAAGCAAATTTTCCAATTATGGGTTTCGGAAGGAGTCCTTCTACGCATGTTATGGGTTGGCTGAGGGTACTTTGATCGTTTCGGGCGGAAGCAAGGAGGCGGTGCCTGAGGTGCAAAAGCTGTCAAGCGCTGCTCTTGAACAACAAACCGCAGCTGCCGCCTCTGAAGACGAAGAATTCCGTACTTTGGTAAGCTGCGGACAGTCTCCATCAGACCAGTCGGTTCGGATAGTTGATCCCGTTACCCATATCCCCTGTCGGAATGGGCAGGTTGGCGAGATCTGGGTGGCAGGTCCGAGTATCGCGGCAGGGTATTGGAACCGGCCTGAAGAGACAGCAGCGGTGTTCCACGCCTATATTGCCGGTCTGGAGGAAGGCACAAGTGGTCCTTTTCTTCGCACCGGTGATTTGGGCTGCTTACTGGATCAGCAATTATACATTACTGGACGGTTAAAGGATCTTGTAGTCGTCCGTGGGAAGAATCATTATTCCCAGGATATCGAATACACGGTGGAGCAATGTCATCCGGCAATTATGGAGGGAGCCGGTGCTGCTTTTTCCGTTGAAGCTGAAGATGGAGAGCATCTGGTTATTGTTCAGGAGCTGAAGAGAGAATACCGGAAAGCAGATCTTGAAGCGGTTGGCAAGGCTGTGCGGGATGCGGTGGCGAATCAGCATGAATTGCAGGTGCAGGTCATTGTCTTTGTGAAACCAGCCAGCATTTCCAAGACGTCAAGCGGTAAGGTTCGGCGCCAGGCTTGCAAGAGCAGTTATCTGGAGGGCAGCTTGAATATGATCGGCAAAAGCGAGCTTCTTTCTTCTGCTTCACCGAGTCTTCCGGTGCCCACGGAGTCTGCTTCTTTTATTCGCCGAGCATTGGACTCGGTTACCGAGCACTCTGTCCGCATGTCGCTTCTGACTCTTTATCTTCAGGAGCAGAGTACCCGCATATTGCGGCTGTCCTCCGGCGAGCCCGGTCTGCTAGAATCACTGACCAGTCTAGGGCTTGATTCGTTGATGGCAGTCGAACTGGCTCATGAAATTGAATCCGCCTTAGGCATTCTGATCTCCCCGGCACTTTTGTTGAATGGGGCCAGTATTCAGGAAGTGGCAGTTCGCATTCTGGAGTTGCGGGGGGAGGGGGCACCTTTCTCCCTAAAGGTTCGCGATCATGCGGATATCCCTGGCGGTGGTAACAAGCTCTCGCGCGGCCAGCAGGCACTGTGGTTATTGTCCAAGATGAACCCGGACAGTGTAGCCTATAATTTGTCCAGTGCGGTTCAGATTCAGGAAGAGGTTAATATAGCAGCAATGCAGCAATCTTTCCGTAAACTCATTGAGCGGCATGAGCAACTAAGGGCGATCTTTCCGGAAGAAAAGGGCGAACCTGTCTGCCGGTATTTAGAACATGATCAATTGGTGTTGAATGTCCAGCGGGTACAGGGGTGGAAAGCCAAGGAGGTTGAAGACTACCTGGACGGTGAAGCTCACCGGCCATTCCATTTGGAACAAGAACCATTATTCCGCATGCATCTGCTCGAACGAGATACAAGTGATTACGTGCTTCTCTTTGTCGTTCATCATATGATTGCAGACTTTTGGTCACTAACGCTATTGATTGATGAGCTCACCAAGCTTTATGCGGCTGCATGCAGAAACTGCGAGGCGGTTCTTCCCCCTATAAGGTGCCGATACGAAGATTATGTGAACGAGCACGAAAAAGAACTTGCGGGTCAGGCAGGGGATCGGATGCTGAACTATTGGAAAAAGCAATTGGAAGGTGAACTGCCCGTTCTGGCCTTACCCAATGCCCGTTCCCGAGTCTCTGCCCAGACGTTTAACGGCGCCTCTGAGGAGTTGGTGCTTGATGCCGGGCTGTCTGAGCGGTTAAAGAGACTGGGGCTAAAGCAGGATGCCACCATGTACATGACGGTATTGGCTGCATTTCAGGTTCTTCTCTATCGTCTGTCGGGACAGGAAGATCTTATTGTAGGGACTCCCGCCGCCGCCCGCAGCAGGGCAGACTGGGGTAATGTTGTGGGATACTTTGTAAATATGCTGCCGCTTCGTACCCGGATGAGTCCCCTCATATCTTTTACTGAACTGCTGAGTCAAGTTCGTTCCACGGTTCTCCATGCCTTCGAGAATCAGGATTATCCGTTCAGCACTTTGGTAGAGGCATTGCAGCCGGATCGTGATGCTTCAAGTTCACCTCTGATTCAGGCGGCCTTTGCCTTCCAGCAAACGCCGAGACTCGATTCCGGAGACTTATCGTCTTTTGCACTGAACAAGGACGGCTATGGCACAGTTCTAAATGGATTGAGGCTGCAATCTCTTGAACTGGAGCAGCGAGGTATTCCTTTTGACATTATGGTTATGGCTGCTGAACATGCAGGCGGATTCCGCATGTCAATGAGATACAACCGCGACTTGTTCGAGTCTTCGACGATAAAACAGTTTTTGAGCTATTTCCAAACATTGTTGGAGAGTATAGCTGGTGCGCCGAGTCAGCTGATTTCAGAGCTGGAGATGTTATCCTCTGAGGAGCGGCATACGCTAATTCATGTCTGGAATGATACGAAGAGCAGTCTTCCGCTTCATCAGTGTGCACATGAGTTGTTCGAGGAGATCGCAGACCGTTGTCCCGCTGAAGCTGCCGTTGTGTACGGTAAGACTCAGTTGACCTATGGTGAACTCAATCGGAGAGCGAATCAGCTGGCGCGTTATTTGCGGAAGAGGGGGATCGGGCCAGAGCAGATGGTAGGGATCTGCATGCACCGTTCCTCTGAAATGATCGTTGGCATCCTTGCTGTGCTGAAGGCTGGCGGAGCGTATGTTCCGCTGGATGCTGCGCTTCCGGAGGAGCGGATGGCCTACATACTCGAAGATGCTGGAGTTCCGGTTATACTCACCCAGTCGGATCTGCTTAACCGGTTGGATAAGAGTGGTGCACTAAAAATATGTCTGGATGCTGAAGAGTCCCAATTTGATCAGGAACCCTATCATAATCTATCCAGTATGGCTTCCGCCGAGAATCTGGCTTATATGATATACACTTCGGGGACAACGGGACGTCCCAAGGGGACGTTGCTGGTTCATCGCGGTTTGGTTAACTATCTGTACTGGTGCAAAACGGCCTACCCTTTGGAAACAGGCGGGGGAGCGCCGGTACACTCCTCCATCAGTTTTGATCTGACCATTACAAGCATCCTTGCTCCGCTCGTCACAGGTCGCCCGATACATATTGTATCCGAGGCACAGGATGAGAACAGTCTGGGGTCCATGCTTGCCGGTAAAGGCGGCTTCAGTCTGGTAAAGCTTACTCCCGCCCATCTGGAGATGCTGCAATACCAGTTGCCGGCCGCTGACCTCCAGGGAGCAACAAGGGCATTTATTATCGGGGGAGAGTCACTGCTAGCCGAAAAACTTGTCTTTTGGCAGGAGCATGTACCGGATACGCTGTTAATTAATGAATACGGTCCTACCGAATGTGTGGTTGGTTGCTGCACGTATCAAGTTGGCCCGGAAGAGCGAAGAACAGGTGCTGTGCCTATCGGAAGGCCAATTATCAATACACAAGCCTATATATTGGATTCTTGTCTGAATCCCGTTCCGGTCGGGGTTGCGGGTGAATTGTATATTGGTGGCAACGGTGTAGCCAGAGGGTACAGAAACCGTCCGGATATCACAGCAGACAGGTTTATTCCAGACCCCTTCGGCAGCGTTCCCGGCGGACGGCTCTATAAGACGGGAGATTTAGCGCGATACATGCCAGATGGCAATATGATGTATATGGGGCGGCTGGATCGCCAGGTTAAACTCAGAGGATACCGCATTGAACTCGAGGAAGTGGAGGCGGCGCTGTTGTCGCATCCGGGAGTGGAGCAGTGTGTTGTAAATGCGCCTTCGGCACCAGCGGTGCTCCCTGTTTCCAATCAGATAAAATACTGCGCGAAATGCACGATTCCATCTAATTATCCGGGTATTACTTTTAATTCGCATGGGGTATGCAGTATGTGCACCAACTATGAGTACTACAAGAGGCAAGCGCAGGATTATTTTAGAACATTGGATGATTTAAAAGACCTCTTCAAGAAGGCCCAAACTTCTCCTCCGTCCTCTTCAAGCGGATATGATTGTATGGTGCTGTTCAGCGGAGGGAAGGACAGCACCTATATGCTATACCGTCTGGCAGAAATGGGACTGAAGATTCTGGCCTACACCTTTGATAACGGATATTTATTTGAGGGAGCCCTGGCCAATATTGAACGGGTGGTTCAGGAATTGGGCATTGACCATGTGCTGGATAAGAGCCCGTACACCAATGAAATATTGGCAGATTCGTTAAGACGTCATAGCAACGTGTGCAATTTCTGTTTCAAAACCATTTATACACTAAGCACGAATATGGCTCATCAGAAGGGGATAAGGTTCATTGTAACAGGGTTGTCCAGAGGACAAATCTTTGAGACACGTCTGATGAATATATTCGAAACACATCCCGATATTTCCATTGAAAAAATAGATGATACCATTTTAGAAGCGCGAAAAGTATACCATCGTATGGAAGACTCAATTTCCACTTGTCTGGATACGCAGCTCTTTCAGCAGGATGATATTTTTCAGGAGATTGAATTCGTAGACTTTTACAGATTTTGTGATATTTCACAAAGCGGCATATACGAATATTTAAGGTTGCATGTCCCTTGGCGCAATCCGGTAGGTACCGGCTGCACTACAAACTGTCTTCTGAATGATGCCGGCATCTATGTCCATACTCTGGAGAAGGGATTTCACAATTACGCGTTGCCTTCAAGCTGGGAGGTTAGGCTGGAACATGAATCTAGAGCTGCAGCACTGAAGGATCTGGGTACTCCGGTGGACGAAGCAGCCGCCAAAAGGATTCTGCAGGAAATTGGTTACCAGCCGCGAACGGGACAATCGCCTGTTCCGGCTGAAGCAGAGCAAATACTCACAGCCTATTACGTGAGCAAGCAGGATTTGCCTATTGAAGGGCTACGCAAGTTTCTCGCGCAGAAAATGCCTGAATACATGGTTCCTGGCAGATATACGCGCATTGACAGTATTCCCCTAACGGGGAATGGGAAAGTGGATTATGGGAAATTGCCGGCTGCTGCAGGCGGAGCTCGAGCGGGGGGGCAAGAGTTTAAGCCACCTGCAACGAAGGTGGAAGCACAGCTGGCACAAATATGGAGTCAGGTGATCGGCATTCCGGCTATCGGAAGAGAAGATCATTTTTTTGTTTTGGGCGGGCATTCATTGATGGCGTTCCAGATTACAGCCCTGGTTCGCGAGCGGTTTGAAGTCGATATTTCGCTAAAACGATTCTTTGAAGCACCCACACTGGCTTTCATGGCGGGGGAAATCGAGCATCTGATCAAGGTGCGGCAAACAGGGGGATCGGATCGGAGCATTCCTGTGCTATCGGCGGCCCTGGCGCAGAAATATGAACCCTTCCCGTTAACGGATGTTCAGGAAGCGTATTGGATCGGCCGGCGGGAAGGCTATCAGCTTGGAAACGTTGCTGCCCATGGCTATACAGAGGTTGATATTCAAGGCTTGGATGTGAAGAAGTTCGAGCTGGCGCTTCGGAGACTTATTGAGAGACATGACATGCTTAGGGCAGTGGTGCAGCCGGGAGGCTGGCAGCAAATCCTTCATGAAGTGCCCTCTTACTCAATTGAAGTAACAGATCTGAGGGAGAGCGGGGAAACTGCGGCAGCTGCCCGGATGACCCAAATCCGGGAGCGGATGTCCCATCAAGTGCTGCCAAGCGGGAGTTGGCCTTTATTTGAGATTCAGGCAACCCTGCTCCAAGAGAACAAGGTTCGGCTTCATTTCAGTGTTGATATGTTGATTGGGGATGCTATGAGTTGGCAGATTCTCGCCAAGGAGCTGGAGGAACTGTACGCTGATGCTGATGCGGAATTACCGGAAATTACCATCTCTTTCCGGGATTACGTGCTTGCCGAGCGCAAGCTCCGGGATTCGGAGACTTATAAGCGGTCGGTCGGCTATTGGGATGAGCGTTTGGACAATCTGCGGCCTGGTCCCGAGCTTCCATTAGCCATGGCTCCAAGTCTGTTGATCCAGCCCCAATTCTCCAGAATCACCCGCCGGCTGGCTCCTGAAGTATGGCACAGGCTGAAATACAAGGCTTCTTCTGCCGGGATCACTTCCTCCATGCTTGTGGCTACGGTATTCTCGGAAGTTCTTGCGGCATGGAGCAGTGTTCCGTCCTTCACGCTTAATGTAACCATGTTCAACCGGCTGGCGCTGCACGAAGAGGTCGAACGTCTGGTAGGTGACTTTACCTCAGTGACTTTACTGGCGGTGGAGCCTCTTGCCGGGGAAGCATTTGTTGATAAGGCACGCCGTTTGCAGGCGCAAATGTGGGAGAATTTAGACCACCGGGATGTCAGCGGGGTCCATGTGTTGAGAAAACTGGCACAGCGTCAAGGAAGTATGCAGTTACTGCCCGTTGTATTTACAAGTCTTCTGCATAATGAAGATGCGCCAAAACAGACACCATCCCTCCTGGGTCTAAATCTCTTGGGCATGGATAGTAAGGGGGAGGACACGTACAGTATCTCCCAAACCCCTCAGGTATGGCTTGATCATCAGGTTGCGGAGGAACAGGGCGAACTGGTTATGAACTGGGATGCGGTAACTGAGCTTTTCCCTGCCGGAATGCTGGAGGAGATGATTGAAGCCTGCTGCAGCAGGCTCAGTAATCTGTCATCTTCGGATGAAGCCTGGAGCTTGGCACCCGAAGGGTGGAGAACGCTGCTGGCTCCCCTGAGCCTTCCGGAAGAAGCGAAGGTTTATCCCGAAGCCGCTCGGAGCGAGGTGTTACTGCATGAATTGTTCGTAAAGCGCGCATTGGATCAGCCTGGGAAATGTGCGCTGACAACCTCCGATAGACAGCTTACTTATGGGGAATTGTACAGGTATTCAGTGCATATTGCCCGGATATTGCAAGAAGGGGGAGCGGTCCCGAATCACACGGTTGCAGTTGTGATGGAGAAGGGCTGGGAGCAGATCGCCGGAGTCATGGGAATTCTTATGGCGGGGGCGGCATATTTGCCAGTCGATCCCCATTTGCCAGAAGAACGGATCTCTTACATGTTAAGCCACGGTGAAGTAGAACAGGTATTAACGCAAAGCTGGCTGGCGGAGAGGTTGAATGGCCTTTCTGGTGTGAGAACAATAATTATGGATAAGCTTCAGGTCCCGGACGAAGACATGATGCCATTTGCCTCTGTACAGCGGGCGGATGATCTTGCCTACGTAATCTTTACTTCAGGCTCCACTGGAATACCTAAGGGGGTAATGATCAATCACAGGGGGGCAGTGAATACGATTCTGGATATCAACCGCCGTTTCGGTATATCCGCGGATGACCGGCTACTGGCTCTTTCGTCGCTAAGTTTTGATCTGTCGGTCTATGATATTTTTGGTACTTTGGCCGCAGGGGGGACCATTGTGCTGCCTGATTCCGGGATGGCTCCGAATCCGGAAGAGTGGATGGAAGTGCTGCATCGGCAGAATGTCACTATGCTGAACTCGGTTCCCTCCTTGCTGGAGATGCTGATTAAATATGCGGAAGGGCAGCATTTGAGGCTGCCGGACGCATTAAGGCTCGTAATGTTAAGCGGTGACTGGATACCGGTAACCCTCCCGGATCGTATTCGGGCACAGGGACAGGATATCCGCCTGAACAGTCTTGGTGGGGCTACCGAAGCATCCATCTGGTCGGTAGAATATCCTATCGGTGAGGTTCAGCCCGACTGGAGAAGCATTCCTTATGGACGGGCACTGACCCATCAGTCTGTGTATGTGCTGGATGAGAGCTTAAACAGCAGACCAACCTGGGTTCCAGGCTCCATATATATTGGAGGGGAAGGATTAGCCATGGGGTATTGGCGGGATGAGGAGAAAACGAAGGCAAGCTTTCTTCATCATCCGGTGTCCGGTGAGCGGCTGTACCGTACAGGCGACCGCGGGCGTTACCTGCCTGACGGGAATATCGAGTTTCTGGGACGCGAGGACAACCAGGTCAAAATCAGGGGATACCGGGTGGAGACTGGTGAGATCGAGGCTATGCTGAATCAGCATCCTGAGGTGAGCAAAAGCGTGGTAATATTGGCCGGCAAGTTAAGCGGAGATTCACGCTTGATCGCCTATGTAGTGCCGAGTGCGAATACAGAAGGCACTGATGGTTCCGGGAAAAACCACAAAAGCATTACGGAACCAGTTAGAGGAACACATGATGTACAGAATGGCCGGCCAGTACGCGAAGAAGCTGATGCCGCCAAGCGTATACTGTTGATTCCCCCACGGCATGCAGAAGCGCGGCGGAGCAATTCCCAGACAACCGCCAAGCGCCGCAGCTTTGCCGGAAAGGTCACTATGCAGCAGATTGGGGAATTGCTGCAGACTCTGCACCCCGTACGGCTGGAGGGAGTTCCCTTTCCGAAATACCGCTACGGCTCCGCCGGGAATTTGTACCCTGTGCAGGGATACCTGATGGTTAAGCCGGGAGGTATCGAGGGGATAGAAGGCGGCACTTATTACTACCATCCCGTAGAGCATGAATTAATCCGGCTGCCGGAGAGTGAGTGTGCTTCCTACGATGGAGATTGCATTGCCGACAGTTCAAGGAATGAGCAGCAGCCTCCGCTGGTGATTGCGCTGGTCGGCAATCTGGCAGCGGCCAAACCGTTATACGGCATGGAGGCTAGAACATATTGTGTGCTGGAGGCAGGGCTAATAACACAGCTATTGAAAACGGCCGCTTCTGATTGCCAGCTGAGGCTTTGTGAAGCTGATGTCACAGACAATATGGAAATAGGGACAGGGCTTGAATTACCGGAAGGGCATATTTACTTGCACAGTATAGCAGTGGATACGATCTGTTCCCCTTCTGAAGAGGAGGAGTTGCAGGAGAAGGGGAGAAGGCTGGGGATTTCGTCAGAGTCTTCCGGAGGCGGGCATCCTGTATCTACCGGAAGCAAGGTGCATAGTGAGCTGGCCGCAGCTCTTTCTCAGGCCCGGCAACATCCTGAAGTGAAGACAGACACGGTATTCCAGATTTCGGATCAGACTGTGCTTGATCCTCTACAACGGTTGGAATATAAATTGTCAGCCCCCGGTATCCGCAGATTTGAGGCAGGGGTTACCCGTGTAAAGCTGGTGGGGCCCGAATTAACGGGGGTTAGGAAGCTTGCGTACGTAATACGCCGAAGCTACCGACAATTCAACAGCGGGCTATTGCCGCTTGAGGCGTTCAGCGCAATGATGGCCCAGCTAAGCACTGGCCAGTATGAACGGTGGATTATGCCTGGGATTGGCCGGAATTCCTCAGATACTGATCGGTATCCGGTTCAAATCTATGCAACAGTAAGACCAGATCGTATTGAGGGGATATCCGGAGGCACTTATTATTATCATCCTGAGGAGCACTCACTGGCTAAATTGTCGGATCACTATGAATATGATTTGCAGTTCCACTCAGCCACCAACCGGGACATTATGAACTCAGGAGCTTTCGCTTTATTTTTCGTCGGGGAACCGGAGGGAATTGAAGTGTCACACGGAAATAATGCGGGTAACAGAGCCCTGCTGGAAGCTGGGGTCATATCGCAACTACTGGAAATGAGAGCTCCGGAATATGGTATCGGACTGTGTCAGCTTGGCAATGTCAACTTCGATGCAATCAGAAATGAACTGGGGATGAAAAAAGATTTGTCCTATCTGCATTGTGTAGCCGGAGGAGGAATTGCGGCAAGCCAGATGACATTTGAGTCGTTGTATGAAGACAACGAGGAGGTCAGATATCTGGCGGACAAACTTCCCCAGGCGGATTCCGACGTTTTTTCACAACCGGAGAAATCTGCGGATGGCATTAATCAGGACACATCGCGGTTCATCCGTTACTTGCAGACTAAGCTTCCGGAATATATGATTCCTTCCGCTGTTGTTATTCTGGAGGAGATTCCGCTGAGCAGCAACGGCAAAGTAGACCGGCAGGCGCTGCCTGATCCCGTTGCGGAGCAGGGGCATACCACGGGCGGGGCTGTTCTTCCGCAGACAGAAATGGAACAGCTGGTATCCGGTGTGATCAAGGAACTTCTGGAAGTAGAGCAGATAAGCGCCGAAGCGAGCTTCTTTCATCTGGGGCTGACCTCCCTGCATATGGTGCGGGCTCATGTGAAGCTGGAACAACTGTTGGATAGAAAGATCTCCATATCGGATTTATTCGAGTATCCATCTATCCGCCTATTATCCCGGCACTTATCGCAAACCCGGCAGGACTCCGGGCAGGTGAAGGAAGGACAGGCGCGTTCCCAGCTTCGCAAGGAATTACTGAAGCAGAGGGCAGATCATAAGGGGGGGAGAAGACGAACATGAGCAACGAACGGCTGGATGAGAATGAAGAGTCCGACAATTTCAGTCAAATTGCAATTGTCGGTTTATCATGCCGTTTTCCCGGTGCAGCGAACCCGGATCAATATTGGGAGAACCTGCAAGAAGGCAAAGAGAGCATAACCTTTTTTAAGGACGAGGAGCTTCTGGAGACGGGGGTGGAATCTGCCCTTCTTGCTGATCCCGCTTATGTGAAGGCTAATGCGGTTTTGGACGGCGTGGAATATTTTGATGCTGAATTCTTTAACATTCCGCCCAGTGAAGCTGAATTGCTGGACCCGCAGCACCGCTTGTTCATGCAGAGCGCATGGCATGCACTGGAGGATGCGGGTTGCAGTTCACGTGATTATAAGGGGAGAATCGGTATCTATGCAGGTACGGATGTGAACACGTATTTTTTGAATCATGTGTATCCCAACAAAGAGATTATGGAACGCTTGAATCCTTATCAGATGATTACTCTGATGGAGAAGGACTATTTAAGCTCCCGGGTGGCTTACCATATGAATCTGAAGGGACCCAGCGTATCGGTTCAAACCGCTTGTTCATCCTCTCTGGCGGCGGTTCATATAGCGTCTCAAAGCTTGCTGGCCGGTGAATGCGATGTTGCCCTGGCAGGCGGGGTGTCCATCAGGGTTCCGCAGAATGAGGGCTATAAAAATATCGGCGGCGGTGTTCTATCTCCCGATGGCCATTGCCGGGCATTTGCTGCAGATGGACAGGGCACCGTATTTGGCAGCGGCTTGGGTGTTGTGGTCTTGAAACGTCGGGATAGTGCCATTGAGGACGGAGATTATATCTATGCGGTAATCAAAGGCTCCGCCATGAACAACGACGGTTCGGTAAAGGTTGGATACACCGCCCCTGGTGTGGATGGACAGATCTCGGTCATCTCGGAGGCCTTGGCAATCTCTGGAGTTGATCCGGAAACGATATCGTATGTAGAAGCCCATGGCACAGGCACGGAATTGGGCGATCCAATTGAGATCGCGGCAATAACCGAGGCTTACCGGGCGTACACGGACAAGAATCAATACTGCGGCATTGGCACGGTGAAATCGAATTTTGGCCATTTGTCTACTGCTGCCGGTATAGCAGGGCTTATAAAAACGGTGCTGTCCCTAAAGCATAAGAAGCTGGTTCCCAGCCTGCATTGCGAAAAGACCAATCCGAATATAGATTTTGAGAACAGCCCGTTTTATGTTGTAAACAAGCTCCAGAAATGGGAACGAACCGATTCTCCACGCCGGGCGGGAATCAGTTCCTTCGGAATGGGAGGTTCCAATGTTCATCTCATCCTGGAGGAAGCGCCGTTAAGATTGCCCTCAGGCAATTCACGCGAATACCAATGGATTGCCCTCTCGGCACATACCGGGGAGGCCTTGGAGCAGACGACGAATCTGCTGGCAGAATTTGCAGCCAAACATCCGGAAACCTGCCTGCCTGATCTTGCCTATACGCTGCACACGGGCAGGAACATTCTGGGAAAAAGAAGGATTGCCTTATGGAAAACTGGAGACAGTCTGCCCGATCTGTTGCTGGGAAAAAAACCATCGCTCATTCATTCGGCTGATTGTCACGAGAACAACCGTAAAATCGCCTTTATGTTTACCGGTCTGGGTGATCAGTATCTGAATATGGGGTATGGGCTATACTGCAGCGAAGCTATTTTTCGCCAGCATATCGATTACTGCGCGGAATATCTAAAGCCGATACTTAAATGCGACCTGCGGGAGATCATGTTTGACAAGGCGCGGGCTGCACAAGAAGGAAGAGCTTCAGAGAAGGCATACGACCTATCCAGAATTATGGGAAGAGCTGCTGCCCCTATTCTGACGGATGAGAAGCTGGATGAACCCTCCATCGCCTATTCGGCATTATTCGCCTTGGAGTATGCGCTGGCCCGACTCTGGATGGAATGGGGCATTCAGCCCTCGGCCATGATTGGGCACAGTATCGGGGAGTATGTAGCCGCTTGTGTGTCGGGTGTGTTTACACTTGCCGAGGCTCTGCTACTGGTCAGTACTCGGGGCCGGTTAATAGAGAAGCTTCCGCGTGGAGCGATGATGGCGGTCATGAAGTCCGCAGCGGATGTCGAGATTCTCCTACCTCCCGGTGTTTCGATCGCTGCCGTCAACGCACCTATGGCATGCACCTTATCAGGAACAGAGGAAGCGATTGCAGAACTGGAAAGAGGGCTTCTCCGTCAGGGCATCGCTTGCAGAAGGCTGCAAAGCACACATGCCTTTCATTCTGAAATGATGGAACCGGTATTGGAGGATTACCGGGAACTGCTCCATTCCGTTCGATTCGGAGAGCCGCAAATTCCTTTTATTTCTAATCTGACCGGAGCCTGGGCAACCAAGGAGCAGGTAACCTCGCCAGAGTATTGGGTGGCACATATGCGTCAGCCTGTGAGGTTCTCGGAAGGGATTCGCTTGATTCTGGATGATATGGACTTCCTTCTGCTTGAGGTAGGACCAGGGCATACATTGAGCAGCTTGGCCATCCAGCATCGTGCCGGCCGGGAAGAGGCAGAACGTGTGTTTACGAGTCTGCCGGCCAAGGACGAACAGCAACCGGACGAGGAGCGGGCTCTATTAACCTTGGGCAGGCTCTGGCTGCAAGGCATGTCGATAGACTGGGACACTTATTATAGAAATGAACATAGAACGCGTATTCCGTTGCCGGGTTATCCCTTTGAGGAGCGGAGATATTGGATAGAACGACAGGGAAGCACTGCCTGGGGTGCAGCACCGCAGACAGAGAATGTGCAAACTGTACAAGTGCCTATTGCGACCCCGTCTGCGTTTAAGCAAGGCCACAGGCGTCCGCAGTTGACAGTGGGATTTGTGGCGCCGAGAAACGAAACGGAACTTGCGTTGCAAGAGATATGGGGGCAGGTTCTGGGCGTACAAGGGATTGGTGTGTTCGACCTGTTCTTTGAGCTTGGAGGCAGTTCATTGCTTGCGCTACAGGTGATTCATAACATCAGAGGAGTCTTCCAAACGGAGATTACAATGAAGCGTTTTTTTGAAGCGGCGACCATTTCGGGTCTTGCGGAAGCGGTATTGGAGAAGGGGAAATCAGGGTATCAGGAGGAAGGGCTGCCCCGGTATATATCCATGCCTGAGGATCGCTACAAGCCCTTTCCGTTAACCGATGTGCAGCAGGCTTACTGGATCGGGAGGAACGAAGGGCTCGAGCTGGGAAATGTCTCGACACACATTTATTGGGAGATTGAAAGTAAGGATCTGGATATCCCCTCGCTGGAAACAGCGTGGCAATTGTTAATTCACCGGCATGATATGCTGCGGGCGGTCATTCTTGCAGATGGCACACAGCAGGTTTTGGAGGAGGTGCCTCTTTACCGGATTGAGATTGCGGATTTGCGGGATTCAGATCCTGAGGAAACGGAGGAGAAGCTTGTGCAGGTGCGGCAGCACATGTCGCATCAGGTTATGCCCAGCGATTGCTGGCCTCTATTCGAGATTAAGGCTTCCAGGCTTAAAGACAAGGTCAGGCTGCATGTCAGTCTTGATCTGCTGATTGGGGATGCATGGAGCTTCATGCAGATATTAAGCGTTGAGATGGCGCAGCTATACCAAGACCCGAAGGCAATGCTGCCTGCACTGCAAGTGACGTACCGGGATTTTGTCTTGGCAGAAGCAGCTTTCCGCGATTCTAAGGCCGGCAACAGTTCCAGACAATACTGGATGGAAAGGCTGCCCACTCTGCCTCCGGCTCCTGAGCTTCCTTTGGTGAAGCGGGCTTCTTCTGCATCCCGTCCGACGTTCACAAGGAGGACAACGGAACTGCCGAAAGAAAGCTGGAGGATGCTGAAAAAAAATGCGGCAGCGCTTGGCCTCACGCCTTCCTCAGCGTTGTGCGCGGCCTTTGCCGAGGTGCTGGCGGCATGGAGCCGCAGTCCGAAATTTACAATCAATCTCACATTGTTCAATCGTCTGCCCATCCATCCGCAGGTCAACGAGATTGTCGGCGATTTCACATCATTGACTTTGCTGGAGGTCAATCATACGGAACCGGGTTCGATTGCTGAAAGGGCTGTGCGGCTGCAAAAGCAACTGTGGGAGGATCTGGATCACAGGTATGTGAATGGAATTCAGGTGATCCGTGAACTGGCTCGGCTTGAAGGCGGGGCACCCCGGGCAGTAATGCCTGTTGTCTTTACAAGTATTCTAAATCAGATTTCTCCTGAACAAGATGAACTGCCTCTGGGGATATCCGATTTGGCGGACGATGTATTCAGCATCTCCCAAACTCCGCAAGTCTGGCTGGACCATCAGGTTACGGAATCACGGGGCGCTCTGATTCTAAATTGGGATGCAGTGGAAGAGTTGTTCCCTCCCCAAATGCTGGATGACATGTTCGAGGCGTATTGCTGTCTATTGAATCGGCTGGCAGAGCAAAAAATGGCTTGGGACTGCTCCTGCATGGAACTTATATCTTTTCCGTCTGAACAACGGGAAGCCCCGGATGAAGCTGTTGCTCCGGAGGATCCGGTTTCATCCGGTCATTGTCTGCATGAACTCTTCACAGCAATGGCGGATCGTTACCCGGATCGTCCTGCAGTTATCACAGACAAGGCGGCTCTCACGTATGATGAACTGGACCGCTTGTCTAATCGAATTGGGCGGTGGTTGAGGATACGTGGCGCAAGCTGCAACCGGTTGGTTGCGGTTGTAATGGATAAGGGTCTGGAGCAAGCTGCGGCTGTGCTTGGAATTCTCAAATCAGGCGCTGCCTACCTGCCTGTCTCTCCGGATCTGCCGATAGAGCGAATCCGCTTTTTGCTGCAGAATGCAGAAGTCCAGTGGGTGCTCACTCAGGCAGTACATGAGCAGGCTGTCAAAGAGTGGACAGAGGCGGAGATACTTGCGGTGGATTGTGCGGAGCAGATTGAAGAGAGCGGCGCGGAGCCCATGGAGACGATTCAATCCATTCACGATCTTGCTTATGTCATCTACACTTCTGGATCAACCGGTGTGCCCAAAGGCGTTATGATTGACCATGCAGGTGCCATCAATACGATTAGGGACATCAACCAGAGATATCATGTAGGACCCTCTGACCGTATATTGGCACTTTCTTCTTTAAGCTTTGATCTATCCGTCTATGATCTATTCGGATTGTTGACCGCAGGAGGTACTGTTGTCATGCCAGAGGCGGGGGAGATTCGCAATCCCGCACATTGGCAGCAGCTTATGGAGCGGCATGGAATTACACTATGGAACACAGTTCCGGCATTCATGGAAATGTTGGTGGAGTATGAAGAGGGTCTTGGAATGGAACTGCCGCCGTCTCTGAGGCTGGTGCTGCTGAGCGGGGATCGGATTCCACTATCTCTCACTGACCGCATCCGGTCCCGGAACAGCTCTGCCGAGGTGATAAGCTTGGGCGGGGCGACGGAAGCGTCAATCTGGTCTATTGTGTACCCTATACACAAGGTGGAGGCGGGCCAAACCAGTATTCCATATGGTAAGCCGTTAGAAAACCAAACGGTTCGTGTGCTCGACGCGGCCTTGAACCGCCGCCCTGTCTGGGTGCCGGGGCAAATCTATATCGGTGGGGCGGGCTTGGCCAAAGGCTACTGGAAAGACGAGGCGAAGACTGCAGACAGTTTTATTATCGACCCCCGAACAGGAGAGCGGTTATACGCTACAGGGGATATGGGACGTTATTTGCCGGACGGCAACATTGAATTTCTGGGTAGAGAGGATACTCAGGTCAAGATTCAAGGCCATCGCATTGAATTGGGCGAGATAGAGGCAGCAGTTAACCAACATCCAGCCATCCATCAATGCACCGTTATAGTGAGCGCTGCCGCAGACGGAGGACAAGAATTAATTGCCTATTATATCCCTGTTGGGGAAGCGAATCCGACTGAGACAGATTCAGAAGGACAGTCTTCCCTCCCCGCAGGAGGAATCTTTGCGGAAGCTTCCGGTGTAGAGATGGTACTTGACCCGGTAGCACGTTTGAGGCACAAACTGTCGCATCCGGGAATTCGCCGGATAAGCGGCAAGGATGTTATTGCGCTGCAAAAGACGGAGTGGCAAGCCTCAGCGCTTAATCCCTATCTCACCAGACGCAGTTTCCGCAAATTCACAGCGGAGACAGCTTCTTTGGGCCAGCTTAACCAATTGCTGAGTTGTCTGGTGCCGGCGCAAGACATTGGGCTGCCTATGCCCAAATATCGTTATGGTTCTGCTGGAAGCCTCTATCCGGTGCAAGCCTATTTATATATCAAGGAAGGCAGAATCAAGGGGATAGCCGGGGGTGCCTATTATTTCAATCCGCAGGAGTTCCAGTTAATCCGATTAAAGGATCAGGCGTATATTGATCCGGCTACATTCCCGCCCGGGAACCGTGAGGTTTTTGAATCAGCTGCCCTGGCCATCTTTCTGGTCGGAGAGTTCAGCGCCGTAGAACCTTTGTACGGGAATTGGTCCAGGGACTTTTGCCTGCTGGAAGCGGGACTAATGACACAACTGCTGGAAATGGAGGCTCCGGCATGCGGCATGGGCCTGTGTCAGATAGGCAGATATGAGTTTGGGCAGGTTCGGCCGTTGTTTGAATTGAGCGGTTCACAACAATACCTGCATTGTCTTCTAGGTGGAACGATAAACGCTTCACAGACAGAGCTGCAGGCTCTGCATGAAGAGCAGGCGGAGCTTGCAGCACTTGTTCATGAAATAGGCCACCTAGTTCCAGGACCTTTGACACATCCGCAAAGCGCGGCGGCAGAGGTTTCTTTTGCTGAGGAAAGATCTGTTACCAGGTCAGAACTTCAGGCGGATGCTCTGGCTAAGGAGCTGCGTGGTTATTTGCAGGAAAGGCTCCCCAAGTATTGTATCCCCGCGGTTTTCTTTCCGCTGGCAGCTATTCCGTTAACGGCCAACGGCAAGCTGGACCGGAAGGCACTGCCACAGGCACACGGCAGCCGATTTGTGCAGGAAGCAGCGTATCTAGAGCCGCAAACGCGGACAGAGCAAGAGATCGCCGCAATATGGAAGGAAGTTCTGCAAGTGGAGCAAGTTGGCCTGCATGACCATTTTTTTGAACTGGGTGGAAATTCACTGTATTTAATCCGTGTCTATCACCGGTTGCGCGAAAATCTGCATACGGATATTCCGCTGGTGAACATGTTCGAGTATCCCACGGTTTATGCCCTGAGTAAATTCATTAACGAACAGCAGGACGATCCCGTTCGGCACGAAGAAGGCGAGGAACGGGGGGAGTTGCGCAAAATGTCGAGACAGCGCAGACGGGGATAATATTAATTGAAGGGAGGATGAATAGTGGACAACCCGGAACAATTGGATCAGATCGCTGTCATCGGGCTAGCGTGCAGATTTCCCGGCGCAAGGAACGTGGATGAATTCTGGCACAATCTTAGCCATGGAGTGGAATCGGTCACCTTCTTCACAGACGAGGAACTGCGGGCTGCGGGGGTGGATGAAACAAGGCTGAGTGATCCGAATTATGTAAAAGCAAGACCAGTCGTTGAAGGGATTGGAGAATTTGATGCTCCTTTTTTCCAGATGAATCCTAAAGAAGCCTCCATGCTGGACCCCCAGCACAGGGTTTTTCTCGAATGCTCCTGGGAGGCGCTGGAAGCTGCGGGCTATGACTCCGAGCAGTACAAAGGCAGAATTGGTGTCTTCGCCGGTTCAGACACTAACACCTACCTGCTGAATTGTGTATTGCCAAGCATCGACTTGCTGTCATCGGTCAGCGTAATTCAGAGCAAAATGAACGACAAGGATTATCTAAGCACGCGCGTCTCTTACAAGCTCAACCTCAAAGGACCGAGCGTAACGGTTCAGACTGCCTGCTCCACCTCTTTGGTCGCGATCCATCAGGCTTGCGAGAGCCTGCTGAACGGGCAATGTGATCTGAGCTTGGCGGGCGGTGTTTCGTTCGGAGTACCTCAAATCGGTGGATATACGTACGAAACTGGAGGGATTGTATCGCCTGACGGGCATTGCCGTGCCTTTGATGCAAGCTCCCAGGGCACGATATTTGGGGATGGCATCGGCGTCGTTATTCTCAAAAGGCTGGAGGATGCTATAGCAGATGGAGATAACATCCACGCTGTTGTGCTGGGCTCTGCGATTAACAATGACGGTTCTGACAAGGTAGGGTTTACGGCTCCCAGTATATCCGGGCAAGCGGAGGTGATTGCGGAAGCGCTTACTGTAGCCAATGCGCATCCTGAAACGATTACCTATGTTGAAGCTCACGGCACCGCAACGGCAATGGGAGATCCGATTGAGATTATGGCGTTAACCCGGGCCTTCGGTAGCAAGACGCAGAAAACATCCTATTGTGCTATTGGTACTGTCAAAACAAATGTGGGGCATCTGTCCACAGCAGCGGGCATGGCCGGGTTCATTAAGACGGTGTTGTGCTTAAAGCACCGGCAGTTGCCGCCGACGCTGCACTACAGGGAAGCTAATCCGCAGATAGATTTTGCCGGAACACCTTTTTACGTAAACCATTCCTTGCAGGAATGGGAGATCGGCAGCGGGTTCCGTCGGGCAGGAGTCAGTTCATTTGGCATGGGCGGTACCAATGCCCACCTGATTCTTCAGGAAGCTCCGCGGACAGTGCCGTCCGCACAAGGTAAAGCCTGGCATTCTATAATGTTATCCGCAAGAAGCTTATCGGCACTGGAGAATTACAAGATGAAGCTGGCTGCATTTTTGCAGGAGAATAAAGAGGCGAACATCGCAGACTTGGCTTATACCTTGCAAGTAGGCAGAAGATCCTTCGCTTACCGGACGGCATTGGCTTGCCGCTCGGCAGAAGAGGCGCTGTCACTGCTGGGCAATGATCAGACGGGGCGGATGGCAGTGGGGATAGCCGAAGGGAATACCCCTTCGGTTACCTTCCTGTTTCCGGGTCTCGGAGAGCATTATCCCGGTATGGCTGCGGAGCTGTATCGAACAGAGCCGGTTTTCCGCAAGCATCTGGACCGCTGTCTTGAGCTGGTCGAGAAGGATATCGGCTACGATTTGAGGGGTATCCTGTTGTCAGAAGATAGCCGTGATATGAAGGGGCCGGGTCTTGATTTACGCAGATTAATGCAAGGAGTGTCCGGGCATCCGGAGGATCCTCCGTCTGTACTTCATCGGCCGCTTCTCAGTTATCCGGCGATCTTCAGCGTTGAATATGCCTTGGCAAGCACTCTGGCGGAGTGGGGCATCCGTCCACGGGCACTGATTGGCCACAGCATAGGCGAATATGCTGCGGCCTGTATAGCGGGAGTCTTCACGCTGGAGGATGCCCTGAAGCTGATTTGCCGCAGAGGGGAGATGATGGAGAGTCTGCCTCCCGGTGCCATGTTGGCCGTAATGGCGCCACCTGAGGTGCTGATCGATGAGTTGCAGAACGGCTTGTCTGTATCGGTTCTGAACGGTCCGGCTTCCTGTGTAGTAGCGGGTAAGCAGGAGCTTATTACAGAGCTATCCACTATGTTGCTTAACAAGGGGATTGCGTGCCGGAGAGTATCCGCAGGATATGCTTTTCACTCCCCGATGGTAGAGCCCATACTTGAGAGATTTGAAGCTCTCATTCAGACGGTTTCTCTGCAGCCGCCAAGCATCCCTTATATTTCCAATCTCACGGGAACCTGGATTACGCGGGAACAAGCAGTAGACCCCGGCTACTGGGTTCAACACCTGCGTCAGCCGGTACGTCTGTCCGAGGGAATAGAGGAATTGTGGAGAGATCGGTCGAGAGTTTTTCTTGAAGTGGGGCCGGGCCAGATGCTGACCACTTTGTTTATCCAGCATCCGGCCAGCGGAGGCGCTTTTGAATCCGTTATATCAACAATGGCTGCACCACATGACGGACAACCGGCTGCGGGCTTGCTGACGCATGCACTTGGCAGGCTATGGACACAAGGCGTTCCGCTGGACTGGGCGAAATATTATCAAGGCGAGCGCAGGCAAAGGCTGACTTTGCCCACCTATCCCTTTGAAAAGAAGACGTACTGGATTCATCCTGGGCCGGCGGATATTCCAATGGTTGGATCTATACGGGAACCTTCCGGGATGAGATGGTATTCTCCCGGATGGCGTCGGGCGCTGCAGTGCAGCCACAGCTTCGCGGTCTCCCAAAAGTGGCTGCTGTTCGCGGATCAGCAAGGATTGGGGGCGGGGCTGGCTGAGCGGTTGGTGAAGCAGGGGCAAGAAGTGGTTCTTGTCACCCGGGGAGAGAGCTTCATAAGGCATTCCCGGCTTACTTATTCCCTTGATTCACGTTGCACCGGACATTATGAAGAGCTTGTCCGGGAACTGGTGCAGTACGACCTTTTGCCTGACAAGGTTCTGGATTGCCAGAGCCTTGGAGCGGAGGGGGAAGGCGGCGCACAGGATGGACAAGTGCCGGAGCTGCTCGCCTGGATTCAATGTCTGGAACGGATAAGGGAGAATTATCCGGTAGATTACCTTGTTCTGTCAGAAGAGCTTCAGGAGGTCACCGGAAGCGAAACGCTGAGTCCGGTGAACAGGAATATCATGTCTCTGCTGGATTCGATTCCGCTCGAATATCCTCACCTGACATGCAGAATTGTTGATTTGGAAGCAGGCATAACCGATACGCGGGAGATTCAGCGCTGGACCGATGTATTATGGCACGAATTGGCTCCACAGGCAGGCAGCCGTTTATCCGCATATCGGAACCGGCTGAAATGGGTACCCGATTATTATGAAGTACAGCCGATACCGGAGCAGATGACTGAGGTTCTCCCAGAGGGCATCTATGTGGTCATCGGAGCAGACAGCGAAATAGGGGGGGCTGTGGCAGAATATTTAGCCAAAGATATCCCTACGGCGTCCGATGGCGTCTTGCCTGTGCAAGATCCGCCTGCTGCAACAGAGAAAGTCCGCTTTCGTCTGAAGGTCATTATCCGTTCGGCCGGGGAGATTCACTCGGTTCGCCATGAGATCGGCAGTCCGGAAGAATGCGGCAGGCTTCTTGAAACGGTTCGCCGTACTTGGGGGCAGATCCGTATTTTATTTTGCACAGAGGAGGCCATACTCCCGGTAACGCTGCAACCGGCCTCTAGCGTGACTGAAGTATCGGAAGAGCTGCAATGGCTGGCTGATTTGGTGCTGGAGAATGAGCCTGAACAGGTGATAGTCTGTACCTCTCTACTCTCTGCTCTCGGCGGATTTGGCGCTTGTCATGAACGGGTGACACAGAACTTGCTGCATCGCTGGGTGCGCAACAGCTCCAGCACAGGCGGAATTCAATGGAGAATCGTACAACTAGACAGGTTACCGGAAAATGCCCGGCAAACGCCATCCCTCATGACGGATCATGGACAGAGGGTTTCAGAGGCAGAGTCAGCAGCAAGATTACTTGTGCTGGGGCTGGATCATATTTTGGCAGATCACTTAATTATCTCTCAGGATGATTTGAATGCCCGACTGGCTGGAGACCGCCGAGTGATCCTGGACAGTGAGGAGTCCATGCCGGCTGCATTACATGAGCGTCCATTGTTGAGGATGAATTATCTTGCCCCCCGGAACGAAACCGAACAGAAAATTGCAGAGTTATGGCAAAATGCGCTTGGCATTCGGAATGTGGGAGTGGAAGACAATTTTTTTGAACTGGGCGGCAATTCGTTGCTGGCAGTTCAGCTTATTTTTCAAATCCGGCAAAGCTTCAATATTGAAATTGCGCTGGCTGATTTGGTCAAGGAGCCTACCGTGGCGTTTTTATCTGCTTATATTGATACCTTTCGGTGGGCTGAAAGAGAAAACAGTGAACCGGATATCACCCTATCCTCAGTACAGTATGAAGAGATTGAACTGTAAAGGCACTACTCCAAATTGTTGTGAATGAGGTGGAAGTATTGACCAAGATGAAGGTTGTAGAATTGTTAACGCATATTCGTGAATTAAATGGCAGCATCCAATGGGATGGAGATAAACTGCGTGTCCGTGCCCCTGAAGGCAAATTAAGTCCTGAATGCATGAAAGAACTGTCGGAGCGCAAGGAAGAGATTATTGCCTTTCTCAAAAAAGGGAAGATGTCGGCATCCCTTCCGGCCATTGTACCGGACCTGGAGAGCCGCTATGAGCCCTTTGGATTAACAGATGTGCAACAAGCCTACTGGCTGGGGCGGTCCGGTGATTTTGAACTGGGAAATGTGGCTACGCATATTTATATGGAATTTGAAGAGGAGGGGATGGATCCCAAGCGCCTGGAACAGGCGTGGCGGATCTTAATCGAACGTCATGACATGCTGCGGGCAATCGTGCACCCGGATGGACGCCAGCAGGTGCTGGAGAGCGTTCCTCCGTATTCGCTGAAGGTTACGGATCTTCGCGGCATGTCTCAGTCCGAAGCGGGTCAGGAACTGTTGCACATCAGGGAGACTCTATCGCATCAAGTGTTGCAAAGTAATCACTGGCCTTTGTTTGATATCCGTGCTTCCCTGATGGGCGAGCAGTTGGTCAGGCTTCATGTCAGCATGGATCTTCTGATCGCAGATGCAATGAGTTGTCAAATATTGCTTCGTGAATTGGCAATGATCTATCAGGACTTGAGTACGCCTCTGGCGCCGGTCGAACTGACTTTCAGAGATTGCGTGTTGGCGATGAAGGCCATAGAGGATACTGAATTGTATCAGGAATCGCTGGCTTATTGGCAGAAACGTCTACCGTCCTTACCTCCTGCTCCCGAATTGCCGCTCGCGGTTAAGCCTGATGAAATACTGAAGCCCAGATTTATCCGGCGAAAAGGATTTATGCGCAAGGAGTCCTGGAGCAAGCTGAAAAAACGAGCCAAGGCAGCCGGAGTAACACCAACGATTGTTTTGCTCTCGGCCTTTTCCGAAATATTGCGCACATGGAGCAGAAATCCGCAATTCACCCTGAATTTAACACTGTTTAACCGCATGCCGCTTCATCCGCAGATGAATGAAGTGGTTGGAGACTACACCACTTTAAATCTGTTGGAAATTAATGCCGGCGGTGACCGGAGCTTTGAGCAAAAAGCCCGCGAAATGCAAGAACAGCTATGGGCAGATCTGGATCATCGGCATGTTGGCGGGGTGCGTGTCATGCGTGAGTATGCCAAGATGTACGGTGGAGCCCAAAGATTCGTGATGCCTATTATCTTCACCAGTGAGTTGGATAACGCAGATGAAGAGCTGTTTATCATTCAGAATGAGGCTGAAACCGGGAACATTACAGACAATATAGAAGTAGCCGGGTTAGGGAAAGAAGTATACGGAATCAGCCAGACACCACAAGTATGGCTAGATCACCAGGTAGGGGAAAGAAGCGGTGCGCTCACGTTCAACTGGGATGCCGCGGAAGACTTATTCCCGGCGGGCGTGTTGGATACGATGTTCGAAACTTACTGCCTGTTGCTTCAGCAGCTGGCAGATGAGGAGACGTGTTGGAGTCAATCGGGACGGATTCATGTTCCCGCAGATTTGGCAGCTACAGGCCTGAAGCCTGAAGTGACCAGGGTGGCCGATCAGGAACTGCTGCCTGCTGTGTTTGCCAAGCACTGTGAACAGAGGCCAGATCACCCGGCCCTTGTGTATGGCGGTCATCAGATGACCTATAATGAACTGGATGTTCTGACCAACCGTATGGGGCGCTGGTTGAGGGAACAAGGTGTGAAGCCCAATCAACTGGTGGCCATCGTGATGGAGAAAGGGTGGGAGCAGATTGCCGCCGTGCTGGGTATACTGAAGTCCGGCGCCGCCTATCTCCCTGTTGCGGCGGATCTGCCGCAGGAACGGATCTCCTATCTCCTGGACAACGGACAAGTGTCCATTGTCTTCAGCCAATCGGTATGGAAGGATAAGCTGGCATGCCCCGTGAATACCCAGGTTGTGTATGTCGATGAATATAATTGGCTGGATCTGGACGGAGGGGCACTTGAAGAGGTACTGCAGCCTGATGATCTCGCCTATGTGATTTATACTTCCGGGTCCACGGGAGCTCCCAAAGGTGTTGCTGTAGATCATCGCGGGATTGTCAACACCATCCGGGAAATGAACGGGCTGTTCGGCATAGGGGAGAACGATCGTATTCTCGCATTATCTGCGCTTAATTTCGATTTGTCGGTATACGATATATTCGGCACCTTCGCTGCGGGAGCCACCTTGGTACTGCCCCGGGCAGACTCCAACCGGGAGCCGGCTCACTGGGCAGAGCTGTTATCCAAAGAAAGAATAACGGTATGGAATTCGGTGCCGGCCTTGATGGAGATGCTTGTGGAATATTTGACGGGTCACTCCAGAAGTCTGCCGGGCTACCTGAGATGGATATGGCTCAGCGGAGACCGTATTCCGCTGGAGCTTCCGGGGCAGGTGAAAACATTAGCTCCGCAGGCAGGTATAGTCAGCCTGGGAGGTGCGACGGAAGCCTCCATTTGGTCAATTATGTACCCGATTGAACAAGTTGATCCCAGCTGGAACAGCATTCCCTACGGCAAGGCGCTTCCGAATCAAAATGTCTATGTAATGGATGAGGAACTGAACATCCGTCCGGTATGGGTGCCGGGAGACATTATTATCGGCGGAGCAGGGGTTGCCAGGGGATATTGGAGAGATGAGGAGAAAACCTCATCAAGCTTTGTAATCCATCCAGTTACGGGGGAGCGGTTATACCGCACCGGCGATGTGGGCAGGTATCGGCCGGATGGTAATATCGAGTTTCTGGGCCGGGAGGATCTGCAGGTGAAAATCGGCGGGTACCGTATTGAGCTTGGTGAAATCGAGAATGCGTTGGCACAATATCCGGATGTTCACACCAGTGCGGTTCATATATTCGGCGAAGCGGGAGAGACCAAACGGCTCGTCGCTTTTTTGGTTTCTGAGACAAAGAGCGAATTTTCTTATGACCATGTACGTTCCTATTTGTCTACTAAGCTGCCGGCGTACATGATTCCGCAGGCTTTTGTAACTCTTGACGAACTTCCCTTAACCGCGAACGGGAAAATAAACCGCCAGGCCCTTCCACTGCCGGAACAAGGTCCAGCCAACAAAGGCTATGTGGCTCCGGTGCGACCGATTGAACGCGAGCTTGCCGCCATTCTGGCGAATGAGCTAGGTATAGTGCAGGCGGGAATTTATGATAATTTCTTTGAATTGGGAGGCGACTCCATTCTGGCAATCAGGCTCTTGCACCAGGTTAAAAACAGGTACAATGTAGAGATTCCGGTACGGAGGTTGTTCGAAGCACCGACAATTTGGGCACTGGTGAATGAAATTGAACTGCTTGGCAACGCAAGCGGTACGCATCCAGCGGTAGAAGAAGTGCATGTGATTCAGCCCAATAAGGAGGATCTTCACAAACCGTTCCCGCTTACGGGCCTGCAACAGGCTTATTTAATCGGTCGAAGTGATGCGATAGCGCTGGGAAATGTGGCATGTCATACCTATGAAGAGGTTGACTTCGGTTATCTGGATCTGGAAAGATTCAGCGGGGCCTGGTCCCGGCTGATTAACCGGCATGATATGCTGCGGACGGTCATCCGGCGGGATGGCCAGCAGGAGGTATTGAAGGATCTTCCTTCTTACACCATTGAAGTGGCGAATCTGCGCGGGAAGACCCCCGAAGCATGCGAGCTGGAGTTGATGGCCTTGCGTGAGCGGATGTCGCATCAGGTGATGGATATTGAGCAATGGCCTTTATTTGAAATCCGTGCAACGATATTGGAACAAGGGACCAGGCTTCACCTGAGCGTGGACGCCATGATTGCCGATGCCTGGAGTGTCGGAATCCTGACTAAGGAGGTCTGTGAACTGTACGAGCACCCGGAAAGAGAACTGGAGGAGCTCAGTATTACGTTCAGGGACTATGTCATGGGAGAGATAGCACTAAAGGAAACAGAACCGTACAAGAAATCGTTGGAATACTGGTTGCCGCGTCTGCTGGAACTTCCTCCGGCTCCCGGGCTTCCACAGGCGAAAACTATCGAAACGATTGAACAGCCGCAATTTGTGCGGAGAAGAAGCGAGCTGAGCCCCGAGAATTGGAACAAGCTGAAGAAGAATGCGGCCCAAATTGGCTTGACGCCATCCGGCATTATGATGGCGGCGTTCTCGGAAGTGCTGACGATATGGAGCGATTCGCCTAAATTCACCATAAATGTGCCACAGTTCAACCGCATGCCTTTGCATCCGGAGGTCAATGCACTGGTCGGGGAATTTGCTTCTTTCTATCTGCTGGAGGTTGACAATACGGAAGAAGATACCTTTGTAGACCGGGCAAAACGCCTTCAGGGCCAGCTCTGGCAAGACATGAACCACAGCTATGTAAGCGGTGTGCAAATCATCAGGGAGCTGGCGAAGGCGCAGGGAGGAGGCCAGGCCGTTGCCATTCCTATCGTTTTCACTAGCACGATCGGGTTGCTGGAGGAGGATACCTCTCCTTTTGACGGTCTCGGTCAGGTCGTCTACAGCATTTCGCAGACTCCCCAGGTATGGCTCGATTGTCAGGTCGGGGAGAAGGGCGACGGTGTGATGTTCAACTGGGATGCCGTGGACGAAATCTTCCCGTCCGGGATGCTGGATGACATGTTTATGGCCTACTGTGATCTTCTGCTGAAATTGGCGAATTACGAAGCAGTATGGTCAAGCCGTCAGCTGGATCTTGTTCCGCGGGATCAGCTAGAGCAGCGGGAAGCTGTGAACCAGACGGGGCAGTGTATGACGGATACCCTGGTTCATATGCTCTTTGCAGAGCAGGCGGACAGATCACCTGACCAGATAGCGGTGATTTCGCATAATCGTATCATGACCTACGGTGATGTATTCCGGGAGTCCAACCAGGCAGCGAGACTGCTAAGGGAGTGTGGTGCCGAGCCTAATAAACTGGTTGCCATCGTAATGGAAAAGGGATGGGAGCAGGTTGTCGGTGCTATGGCGGTCATACAGTCAGGAGCAGCCTGCCTGCCAATTGATGCAGAGCTGCCCTTAGAGCGAATCCAATATGCCTTGGAGAACGGAGAAGTGGATGTTGTATTAACACAGTCCCGTTTGGATGAGGCCCTGCATTGGCCGGAAGGAATTACCAGAATCAGTCTGGATACAGTGGATTTGTCCAATTGGGAGGACAGCGCGTTGTTGCCGGTCCAGAAGCCGGAAGATTTGGCTTATGTCATATACACTTCCGGTTCGACCGGAACACCGAAGGGAGTAATGATCTCACATCGCAGTCTCGCTAATGTGGTGTTGTACACCAATGAAGCTCTTTCAGTCTCAGCTTCGGACCGGATGCTGGCACTAACGATGTTGCATCATGATTTGGCGATGTATGATTTGTTCGGCATGCTGGCTGCGGGTGGGGTAATTGTCCTCCCGGATCCTTCATTGCGGAGAGAGCCTTCCCATTGGCTGGAACTTATGAGAGCAGAGCACGTCACGCTCTGGAATTCAGTACCGGCTATGCTGGAGATGCTTCTTGCTTATGCGGAAGACAGAAACCAGAGCCTGCCGGAATCTCTGCGGCAGGCTATTGCAGGCGGGGACCGGATACCGGTTACCTTGCCGGAGCGTTTGAAGGCCTTATCGGGACATGCCCAGTTTCTGAGCATAGGAGGGCCAACGGAGACAACCATCTGGAATATCTGGTATCCCGTCGATGAAGTGAAGCCCGATTGGACAACCATCCCTTACGGCAAACCGATTGCCAATAACGCCTACTACATTATGGATTCGAAATTAAACGATAGACCGACTTGGGTAGCCGGGGAAATGTATTGTGAGGGCGTGCAATTGGCCAAAGGCTATTGGGGCGATCTGGAACGGACGCGAAGCCAATTCGTGTATCATCCCCGCACCGGCAGACGTTTGTACCGCACCGGAGATATCGGGCGTTATTTACCTGACGGAAACATTGAGTTCGTGGGGCGTGCCGACAACCAAATTAAGGTGAACGGCAACCGGATAGAGCTTGGCGAGATTGAGTCGGTATTGGTGAAACATGACGATGTCAGGGCGGCGGCGGTGACGTTTATTGAACAAGGGAAAAACAAACGTATCGTCGCATATTATGTGCCTGAACGCAGTGCAAATAGCGGCGAAGCGAATGAAGAAACTGCCGATCCACTACATCCGGATGCTCTGGAAGCTGAAGGCATACTGCTTGACCCGATTGCGCGTTTGGAGTTTAAGCAGAAACATCTGGGGATCCGCTCCTTGGAGCATTCTCAAAGTATACAGCTTCCGCTGAGTGAGAATAAGGATGAATCCGCTGAGCCTTACATTAACCGCCGCAGTTACCGGATATTCAAGGAAACTGTGTTGTCCATGGATCAGTTTGGCGGATTTCTCCGTTGCTTGATGAAGATGGATTTTGAGAAGCTGCCTTTCCCCAAATATAGATTTGGCTCCGCGGGAGGACTGTATCCGGTTCAGGTCTATCTGTATATCAAGGAAGGAAGAGTAGAGGGGATTGCAGGGGGCGCTTATTACTATAACCCTTATGAGAACCGTCTCGTTTCGCTTCCGGGCGACGTCCGCATTGAAGGGAAATTGTTTCCGCCCGGTAACCGGGAAGTGTTCGAGGCATCGGCATTCTCGTTGTGCTTGATCGGAGAGATGGATGCGATTCAACCGATGTACGGGTCCATGGCTAAGAACTTCTGCTATCTGGAAGCAGGTCTGATGACGCAATTGCTGGAGATGACCGCACCCGATTATGAAGTGGGCCTTTGTCAGATTGGAAATGTAAATGAAGAGATCATTCGGGAAATCTTTCAGTTGGGAGACAGCCATGTGTACCTACACAGCCTGTTCGGAGGCAGTATTGATACGACAAGGGACAAGCTTGCGGGCCTGGAAGAAGATTGGGGCGGCTATAAAATATCGGTCGAGAAGAAGGAAGAAGCCTCTGCGCTTAACCAAGAGCTGACCGCTTATCTAAAAGAGAAGCTCCCTGCACATATGATTCCTGTTGAATATGTCCCGCTGGCGGCATTGCCGCTGACGTCTAACGGAAAAGTCAATCGGAAGCTGCTGCCGCTTCCCGGTTTTGGGGACAAATTGGAAGAGACCGTATTTGTGAAGCCACGAAATGCGGAAGAGCGTAAATTAGCCCTCATTTTAGCAACAGGGCTTGGCCATGATGAGATCGGAGTACATGATAACTTTTTTGAACTCGGCGCAGATTCCTTGATGGCCATTCAATTCATCTCGCATATCCGGCAGTCCTTTCAAGTAGATATGCCGTTGCGGAGCTTGTTCGCAGAGCCTACCATTGCAGGTCTTGCGAATAAAATCACAGAGCTTGGCGGCCAATTAGTCGAAGAGGGGGATTCAGAGCTTGCCGAACAGCAAGGGGGACAGAGCGATCTTCCCGTGATCATACATGAATTCGAATCCAGATATGAGCCGTTTCCTTTAACGGATGTTCAGCAGGCATGCTGGATAGGCCGCAATTTTGACCTGGAGCTTGGTAATATCGGGATGCATGTGTATCTGGAGGTAGAGCAGGCGGATCTTGATCTGGAGCGATTTGGAGCAGCCTGGAGAAAGTTGGTGGAGCGGCACGAAATGCTGAGAGCCATTGTCTTGCCGGACGGACAGCAGCAAATTCTGAAAGAGGTGCCCGAGTACACTATTGCCGTGCTGGATTTGCAGGACTGCTCCAAAGAAACGGCAGACCTTGAACTCCATGCAATACGCGAACGGATGTCACATCAAGTGCTGCCTTCGGACCGCTGGCCTTTATTTGAGATGCGCGCTTCGTTGCTCCGGGACCATAAAGTCCGCATGCATGTCAGTATTGACCTTCTGATCTGTGATGTTTGGAGTTCGAGAATTGTTAGCCAGGAACTGATCCAGTTGTATCTAAATCCGGATATGGAATTAGAACCGCTGGAAGTTTCCTTCCGCGATTACGTGCTGGCCGAAATGAAAATTCGCGGGACGCAGATTTATGAGACCTCAATGAATTATTGGAAGAATCGGATCCCCACTCTGCCGCCGGCTCCTGAGCTGCCTATAATTAAACAGCCGGGTTCCCTTGCAAGACCTGAATTTGTCCGGCGGGTAGGCAGTCTTGAACCGGTTCGGTGGGAACGTTTGAAGGCACGTGCCACGCAAGCTGGTTTGACGCATTCGGGCATGCTGGCCGCTGCTTATGCCGAAGTTCTGACAGCCTGGAGCAAGAATCCGCACTTCACTTTAAACCTGTCGCTCTTTAACCGGCTGCCCATTCATCCGCAAATCAATCAAATTGTCGGTGATTTCACCTCAATTATTTTGCTTGAGATTGACAATTCGGGGCTGGGGGGATTCACTCAGCGGGCGCGTCAACTGCAGCAGCAGCTATGGGATGATCTGGATCATCGCTTTGTCAGCGGCGTGCAGGTTATTCGGGAAATGGCAAGACAAGAAGGCAGCGCTCCGAGGGCGGTGATGCCGGTTGTATTTACAAGCACATTGAACCTGGGGCCGTCCGATTATCCTTCCGGTTCCCTGGATTCTGAAGATGATACCATCTATGGAATTTCTCAGACTCCTCAGGTTTGGCTGGACCATGTTGTCAGCGAACAAGGTGGGGCTCTGGTATTCAATTGGGATGCGGTTGAAGAATTGTTCCCTGAAGGATTGTTGGACAGTATGTTTGCGGCTTATTGCCATTTACTGAACACTCTGGCCGATACGGAGGAAGCCTGGAATCAGACCGTCCATGAACTGGTTCCGGTGCCTGCCTGCGATTTGCAACTGTATCGGGAAGTGAATAACACTACAGCGCCCGAATCCAGGCAGCTGCTCCATGAACTGTTCCTGAATCAGGCAGAGCAACGGCCGGATCAGGTGGCTGTAATCGCCCCTGGACAGACACTGACTTATGGAGATTTGACTGCTTATGCGCTTCGGATTGGAGGATGGCTGCGGGACAGAGGGGCAAAAGCCAATTCATTAGTGGCTATTATTATGGATAAAGGATGGGAACAAATTGCAGCGGCACTGGGGGTACTTCACTCGGGAGCGGCTTATTTGCCGATCAACCCGGATCTTCCGGAATCGCAGCTTCTGTACATGTTGGATAACGGTGAAGTTGAGCTTGTGCTTACACAATCATGGGTTGCAGATCGAATCGGCTGGCCGGATACTATTGCGAGTCTGAATGTGGATCAAGTGATGAGCCTCGGATTGCCGGTGAGCCTAGCGGCAGATATTGCCCGGAGTCCGGAGGATTTGGCGTATGTTATCTATACCTCTGGCTCTACTGGGACTCCAAAAGGAGTCATGATTGATCACCGTGGAGCGGTCAATACCATACTCGATATTAACCGGCGGTTTGGAGTAGGGGAAGAAGACCGGGTGCTGGCGTTATCTTCCTTCAGCTTTGATCTGTCAGTCTATGACGTGTTTGGACTGCTCGCGGCCGGAGGAGCCATTATCATTCCGGAATCCGATGGGGCCAAGGATCCGGCGCATTGGGTTGACCTGATCACTGAGCAGAGAGTCACCATTTGGAATACGGTCCCAACGCTAATGGAAATGCTCGTTGAATATGCGGGTGGACGTCAGAATAGCCTGCCTAATGCTCTCCGGCTTGTACTCTTAAGCGGAGACTGGATCCCTGTGTCTTTGCCGGAACGAATTCATTCTATTGCCGAAGGCGTACAAATCATCAGCCTGGGAGGCGCCACGGAAGCGGCCATCTGGTCCATTGCGCACCCGATTGAACAGGTGGAGCCAGAAGCAAGCAGCATTCCATATGGAAAGCCGTTGTGCAACCAGACTTTTCATGTGCTCGACGTAAGCCTGGAGCCGCGTCCGTTATGGGTTCCGGGAAATCTTTATATCGGAGGGCTGGGCCTCGCGAGGGGCTACTGGCGAGATGACGAGAAGAGTGCATCTAGCTTCATTCAATGTCCGCGTACGGGGGAACGTCTCTATTATACCGGCGATATTGGCAGATACACTGCAGATGGAAGTATTGAGTTCCTTGGTCGGGAAGACTTGCAGGTCAAGATACAGGGTCACCGGATAGAGCTGGGAGAGATTGAAGCAGCCCTATGCCAGCATCCAGCTGTCCGCTCCGCCGTTGTTACAGCGGTAGGGGAGAACCGGCAGAAGCATCAGATGGTGGCTTACGTCGTTGCGGACCGGCAGGCGGATGCGAATCCATTGCTGCTGAATGTGTCTGCATCCGCCGAAGGCAGTGATTTGTCTGTGAAAGAAGTGCTGCACAAATTTTTGTCTGACAAGGTAGCCTATTACATGCTGCCGAGTGAATATATTCTCCTGGACGATCTGCCGCTCAATGCCAATGGCAAGGTAGATCGTAAAGCTCTTCCTGCGCCGGATCGGCTCCGGCAGGGCACAGAATATGAATACATCGCTCCTACAACAGCAGTTGAAGAAGAACTGGCGCATATTTGGGCCGAAGTTTTGGGTCTTGCGCAGATTGGAATAAGGGACAACTTCTTTGAACTTGGAGGCCATTCCCTGCTTGCGGCGCAGGTGATGACCAGAACCTACGAGGTATTCAAGGTGGAGATTCCAATGAGGATGTTCTTTGAAGCGCCGTTTATTGAAGGCTTTGCCCGGAATGTCGAAGCCTTGCTGTGGATGCAGCAATCGGCTTCCGAATCGTCCGGGGAGAATAGCGGCGTCCGCGAGGAAATTGAGATTTAGCAGAAAGAGGGGCAAACCATATGTCACTTGCTGAGTTTTTGTCCCTGCTCCGGGAGCGGGACATCCGCCTCTGGGCGGAAAAGGGCAAATTACGCTGTAATGCGCCTCAGGGAGCTTTAACGCAGGATATTCGCTCGCAACTGTCCCATTGGCGTGAAGATATTCTGCATTTGCTTGAAGGCATGGACAGTTCGGAGATTCCGGCGATTGTTACCGGCAGGGAGAGTTCTGACTCTCTCCCTGTATCTTTTGCCCAGCACAGCTTATGGATCGTGGATCAGTGGGAGGCCAGCCGGGCTTCCCACAATTTCCCGGTTGCATTCCGCTTGGAAGGAGAACTGAACATTGCCGCAATAGAATATGCACTGAATGAAGTGGTAAGACGTCATGAAATATTAAGAACGACCTTTGCAGCGGAGGAAGGAACAGTCACTCAAAGCATTCTTCCGGAGCTGCATATTCCTATTGCGTTTATAGACTTGATGGAAACCGCGGAAGAGACACGAAGCAGCCGGGTACGGGAATTGGCTTCCAGGGATGCACAGCAGGCGTTTGATCTGACTAAGGCACCTTTACTGAGATGCACACTTCTCCGGATAAATACCCAAGAATACGTTTTGTTGATTACGCTCCATCACATCATTTTTGACGGATGGTCTTTGGGGGTGTTGATCAGGGAATTGACGGATTTGTATGCTGCCTTCGTGGCGGGTAACCCCTTGCCTTTACAGCCTCTGCGTCTGCAATATGCAGACTATGCAATATGGCAGCGGGAAAGGCTTCAGGGTGAAGTGCTGGAACGGCAGTTGGGATATTGGACCCGTCAACTGGCGGAGGCTCCCGCATTGCTGGAGCTGCCTGCTGACCGTATTCGGCCTGCAGTTCAAAGCTTTCGCGGCGCTTGTCATTATTTCCATTTGGATGCCTCGGTTACTTCTGCGCTGCGTACGCTAAGCCGGCAGAGGGACTGCACGTTATTTATGACCGTGCTGGCTGCGTTCAAAACACTGATTTACCGGTATACGGGGCGGGAAGATGTCATCATTGGTACACCGGTAGCCAACCGCCCGCGGCAGGAAATGGAAGAGATGATCGGTTTTTTTGTGAATACTGTAGTGCTTCGCACGGATCTCAGTGGAAATCCGTGCTTTATGGAGCTTATAGAACGGGTCAAGGCAGTTACGTTAGGCGCATTTGCCAATCAGGATCTGCCCTTTGAGAGACTGGTAGAGGAACTTCAGCCTGAGAGAACGTTAAGCCACACTCCCCTGTATCAAATTGCATTTATTATGCAAAATGCTCCCATGGGCGCAATCCGCATGCCAGGCCTGGCCATAAGCACCGTGGAAGCGGACGTAGATGCGCAGTTCGATCTGACCTTCGAACTGTTTGATATTCCGGACAGCTTGGAAGGCAGAATCGTCTACAGCAGCGATTTATTTGATTTAGATACAATTTCCCGGTTCGTCGGACATTTTAAGACGCTGCTGGAGGGAATAATTTCCGATCCGGAGGCTGCCATTTCGGCACTGCCATTGTTGAACTCCACAGAACAAAACAAGCTTCTGCAAGAGTGGAACAGCGGTTCATCCGATTTTTTGCAGGGAGACGGTATTCATACGCGGTTTGAAGCGCAGGCCAAACAAACGCCTGATGCGACAGCAATTGTCTATCAGGACCGGGAAATAAGCTACAGCGAGCTTAACCGGCGGGCGAATCAGTTGGCGCATTATTTGAGGAAGCAGGGTACTCAGCAGGGACAACTTGTCGGGATGTATACCGATCGTTCCGTAGAAATGGTTATAGGCATCCTTGGTATTCTAAAAGCCGGGGGCGCTTATCTTCCACTGGACCCCATGTTCCCACGAGAGCGGATCAAGTATATGCTGGCGGATTCAGAGGTAGAGCTGATACTGACCCAAGAAGAATTGGCCCATGAACTTGCCGGAGAAGTGTCCAACATGCTATGCCTGGATCGCGATTGGCATCTGATGGATGCAGAACCGGCTAATAACTTGTCCGGCTCTGTGAACCAGGCCGATTTAGCCTATGTCATCTATACCTCCGGATCAACTGGACACCCCAAAGGAACGCTGGTTACCCATTCCAATGTCGTCCGGTTATTTGATGCGACACAAACCTGGTATGGATTCGGAGCGGATGATGTGTGGGTACTGTTCCATTCCTATTCTTTTGACGTCTCGGTATGGGAGTTGTGGGGGGCGTTGTTCCATGGAGGCCAAATTGTGATTGCCCCCTATGAGGTTACCCGTTCACCGCAGCAATTCTATGATCTCTTGTATGAGAAAGGGGTTACTGTTCTAAATCAGGTTCCTACAGCATTCCATGCGCTGGCCCGGCTGGTACAGGAGCATGAAGCCGCCCGGATCCCGAGTCTGCGCTGGGTGATATTCGCTGGCGAAGCGCTTGATATATACAGGCTGGAGCCGTGGTTTGAACGCTATGGAGATGAGCAGCCTCAGCTGGTTAACATGTACGGTATTACGGAGACTACCGTGCATGCCACATTCCGGCGGATTACCAAGCAGGATTTACAACGGGGAGCCGGCAGTGTAATCGGCTGTGCCTTTCCGGATTTGCAGCTCTACATACTTGATTCCCGGCTAAATCCCGTCCCTGTAGGCGTACCGGGCGAAATTTATGTGGGCGGAGCAGGAGTGTCTCTTGGCTATTTCAAGCACCCGGATTTGACGGCTGAGCGCTTCATTCCCAATCCCTATAGCCTAAAGGGAGGGGAGCGGCTCTATAAATCGGGTGATTTGGCGCGTTATCTGAGGGACGGAGATATTGAGTATTTGGGCAGAATGGACCAGCAAGTCAAGATGCGCGGCTACCGAATCGAAATGGGCGAGATTGAAGCAGCGTTATCCACCCATCCCGGCGTGCAGAGCGCTGTAGCTATGCTTCAAGAACTTGCGGAGGGCGAACGGAGATTAGCCGCCTATATTGTTCCTGACCCGCAGTCTTCTTCCGCAATCAGTGGAATTCTGAGGCTCCAGGAGGAGGCCGGGAGCGAGCTGTCGCTGTATACGCTTCCTAATGGTCTGGAGCTGGTTCATCGCAATAAGAATGAGACTGAGTTCATGTACCGGGAAATTTGGGACAACGAGTCCTACTCCAAACGGGGGATAACTCTGGAGGAGGGGAGCTGCATATTTGATGTCGGTGCCAATATCGGGATGTTCGCTCTCTATGCCGGTGCCATAAGCAAAAATTGTACAATCTATGCATTTGAGCCTATTCCGCCCGTATTCCGGGCGCTGGAACAGAATGTGCGATTATATGGCTTGAATGCGCGATTATTTGCATGCGGGCTGGCGGATGCCAATAAGACGGAAACCTTCAGTTACTATCCCAACCTGTCAATATTATCCGGCCGTTATGCCGATGTTGACGAGGAAAAGGCGGTGGTTCGGGCATTTCTCAAGCATCAACACCTGGAGGAGATCGGTGAAGAGATGATCCAGGACATGCTGAACGAACGGCTGGCTACGGAGAAGCATGAATGTCAGCTTAGAACCATCTCCGATATCATCATGGAATGTGACGTGGAGAGCATAGACCTTTTGAAAGTGGATGTAGAGAAGGGTGAGCTTGACGTACTGAAGGGAATAAAAGAGAAAGATTGGCCGAAGATCAAACAAATTGTGCTGGAAACCCATGACAGGGAAGGCCGGCTTCAGGAAGTTGAGCACCTTCTGATCCGCCATGGATTTGAAGTGTGGCTGGAGCAGGACAGTGAGTTAAGTGAAACTGGACTCTATAATGTATATGCCCTAAGGCCAGCGCCGGCGCGGGAAGTACAGGCGGTTCAGACCGGGCAACCCGAACTTACCGATTCGTGGCGCAGCCGCAACACCCTGATTCGGGAGTTAAGAGAGCTGTCTTCGAACAAACTGCCGTGGTATATGGTTCCTTCCGACTTTATTCTGCTGCCTGAACTTCCGTTAACGCCAAGCGGAAAAATCGACAGAAAGCGGATGCCAGGGTTGAAAACAGAGAAAGGGAGTGAAGAGTACGTTGCGCCCTCATCTGAAGTTGAGAAGAGCTTAGCAGAGATCTGGGCCGGGGTACTGGGTGTGGAGCGGGTGAGTGTCCATGACAATTTCTTCGAGCTGGGTGGGGATTCCATTCTAAGCATCCAAATTGCTGAACGAGCCCACCGGCTCGGTATCCATATCCATCATATTGATATTTTCCGTCATCAGACCATCGCGGGTCTGGCTCCGCTGGTGCAAGAGCGAAGCGGGGCTGACACGGAAGAGGAGCAGGGGATGATAACAGGGAGCTGTCCGTTATCTCCGGTTCAAAGCTGGTTCTTCTCAATGAATCAGCCGGAGCGACATCACTGGAATATGTCTTTCATGCTGGAAGTCCGTGAACGCTACGATTACAGTCATTGGGAATATGCAGTAGAGCGGCTGGTGCAGCAGCATGATGCGCTTCGTACCCGTTTTGTACAGACATCAGAGGGCTGGGAAGCTTATTATGGCGCGGATCCACTTGACATGGAAGCTTTCAAGCACGTCTCTTTGGAGCACATTGCGCCGGAGATGCAAGCCGCTGCCATTGAGGAACAGTCTAATCAATTACAGAAAAGTCTAAATCTATCAACGGGAAGGGTCGTCCAATTTGTCCTGTTTCGCCTTGGTGCCCCGCAGCCTGACCGGTTGCTGATGATCTGCCATCATTTAGTGATTGACGGGTTCTCTTGGAGAGTGATTTTGGAGGATCTGCAGTCGGCCTTGTGGCAAGCGGGGGATGACCAGAAAATTCAGCTTCAACGAAAGACAACCTCATATAAACGTTGGGTCATGGACCTTAAGGAGAAGTTCCATGAGGGATACTGGGAACCTGATATGAACTATTGGCTGGCTGATTCCAGCAGGGGCGGGGTTCTGTTCCCCACCGACAAAGCAACGGACAGCAATACTGCCGGATCTTCTGCAATGATGACGGTGACATTGGAGCGGGAGGATACCTCGGCGCTGCTGCGTGAAGTCCATCTGGCTTACAACACACGAATTATGGATATTCTGTTAGCTGCCTTCCTTGAGGCCTGCTACAGGTGGCGGGGCACTCCTTCTGTGCGTGTGCTTCTTGAGGGTCATGGCAGAGATGTTGTAACAGAAGGGATCGATATCTCAAGAACCGTCGGCTGGTTTACGTCCATGTATCCCCTGCTGATGGAGCGCGCGGAAACCGGAGGTCTAGGCGAGACACTTAAATCGGTTAAGGAGCAGCTTCGCAGGGTTCCGGGTAAAGGCATCAGCTATTTAATGTACAGTTACTGGAAACCGGATGCCGGCAAGGACATTCAGTTGCAGCATGCCTCTCCGGCAGAAGTTATATTTAATTACTTAGGACAGCTGGATCAGATATTTGGGGAAAAGGCATCTTTTCAGCCTGCAATGGAGTATATGGGTGCAGCCGTAAGTCCACTGAGCAAAAGACCGGCAAAGCTGGGTGTGAATTGCCATGTGATTGAGGGCCGGCTCCAGATCCATTTCGATTACAGTCTAAACCTGTATTACGAGGATTCCATTGGACAGCTCGCTGGTCTATTCAAAGAAGTCTTGCTGGAGATTATAGAGCACTGCAGATCTGCGGAGGCAGGTGGATTCACACCCTCGGACTTTCCGCGGCTTCGGATCAGCGACCAGGATTTTAATAAACTGCTTGGCAGTATAACCTAATACGGAGGTTATGATGAAGCCTACTAACATTGAGGATATGTACAACCTATCTCCAGCTCAAGAGGGCATTCTGTTTCACAGTCTGTACCAGCCTGAGGCGCCTGATTATTTTCTTGAGCTGGAGTTTGTGATGAAGGGGGGACTGCACCGTCATGCTTTTGAACAGGCCTGGCGACAGCTGCTTGACAAACATAGCGTGCTGCGTACCTCCTTTCATTGGGACAATATTTCAACTCCGGTACAGCTGGTGCAGCGTGAGGTTGAACTTCCGCTTGAATATCTGGACTGGACATCTATCGATGCCGAGACCCGCAAGGTCAAGCTTGACGGGTACCGGGAGGGAAGCAGGAAGCGAGGATTTGACTTTACAAAAGCGCCTATTCTGCGCATGGCTCTTATCCGCTTGGAAGATAAGGTGTGGCAATTCATATGGCATTCCCATCATCTGGTGCTGGATGGATGGTCAACCTCCCTGCTGTTTAGCCAATTCTTTCATTTGTACCACAGCTTAATCGAAAGTAAGCAATTCCATATTGAGAGCTACCGTCCCTTTGGAGATTATATCGAGTGGGTACGCAAGCAGGATCTGGTCAAGGCGGAGGCCTATTGGAAGCGCACTTTGGCCGAATTCGGTTCGCCGGTTCCGTTGATGGAGTATATCAAATCCGGAACGCAGCCTGCTGCCCGGTTCGAGAAGCAGTCCGTGGAATTATCAGCCGATTCGTCGATTCAACTGCAAGCTCTGGTACAAAAGCAGCATTTGACTTTAAATACTGTCGCGCTTGGAGCTTGGGCTCTGTTGTTGAGCCGTTATAGCGGAGAAAAGGATATAGTCTTCGGGGCATCTCTATCCGGCCGTTCAGGTCCGTTGACGGCAATCCAGAAAGCGGTGGGAATGTTTATTAACACACTTCCTGTAAGGATATGTGTTTCAGAGGAAGCAACGCTGATTCCCTGGCTGAAGACTATTCAGGAGCATTTTACCGAGCTGCTTCAGTATGAATACACACCCCTGCTGCAGATTCAGCAATGGTGCGGGCTGCCTAAGAGCACCCCTTTATTTCACAGTATTTTGGCATTTGAGAACTACCCGATGGACAAGCAATGGATTCAATCCGGCGGTGATTACGATATCAGCGATTTCCGGTTTGAACAGCAGACGAACTATCCATTAAATGTTATTATCATTCCCCCTGCCGGATCAACGGCGGCTACCGTTCAAATTCATTATCAATCGGTATATTTTGATTCCAGTACCATCGCTTCTATGCTTGGCCATTTAAAGACGATATTGGAGCAATTCTCAGTTCGTCCTTCTTGCCGACTCCAGGAGATCTCCATGCTGAATGTTGTAGAGCAAGAAACTATTGTAAGCAATTGGAGCAGGAATCCCCATCCATCCCAGGTCGTGGCTGACGAAGGGGAAGGAGTGATTCAGCGGTTTGAGCGTTATGCCGGGCAGAATCCCGAAAGGATCGCTACTGTATACGATGGCATGGAGATGACGTACAGGCAACTGAATAATCGGGCCGATATGCTGGCTTACCGCTTGCGTAAGCATGGCATCAGTCCCGGAACCATGGTGGGCGTATATCTTGAGCGTTCACCTGATTGGATCATCGCCATGCTGTCAGTTTGGAAAGCCGGAGGCATATATTTGCCGTTGGATCCGAGAATTCCCGAGGAAAGAATGAACTTTATTCTGCATGAAACCAAGACAGCTCTGGTCATCACGCAGGAACAACTGCCGAACCGGATGCCTCCATCTGTCACAGGTTTGAGATTGGATGCATTCGCGAAGCAGGAGGAGATGGTAACGAACCTGCCTGGGCCGGGAGAGTTAGCCTACTGCATTTTTACTTCCGGCTCTACAGGAGTTCCGAAGGGGGTGCTGTTATCCCACCGCGGATTAGGCAATGTCGTGAGACTGCAGAAGGAAATATTCAAGGTAACTGCGGAAGACCGGGTTGCGCAGTTGGCATCTATCGGATTCGATGCCTCCGTGTTCGAGGTGGGAATGGCACTGGGGAATGGTGCGGCGTTATGTCTGCCGACGCGTGAAGAATCTATGCCGGGCCCACGGATGTCCGGACTGCTGCAAGAACAGAAGATCACGGTGATGACGATTACACCATCGGGACTATCAGCTCTGCCATACAGTGACTTGCCCCATTTGCGCATCATTAACACTGCAGGTGAAAGCTGTGATCAAAAATGGGTGGAATTATGGGGAACCGGCCGGATATTTAATAATCTCTATGGACCCACGGAAGCCGGGATATGGGCAACCTGGCATACCTGCGGACAGGTTGGGAGGAAGCCGGCAATTGGCAGACCAATTCCCAATACACAGGTCTATATACTGGACGAGAATCTCTGTCCGGTCCCTGCGGGTGTGCCGGGAGAACTCTATATTGGCGGCTGCGGCTTGGCCAGAGGATATCTTAACGATCCTTATCATACTGCCGCAAGCTTCATCCCTCATCCCTTCAGCGGTCAACCTGGGGAACGGCTGTACAGGACGGGAGATATCGGGAAATTTCTGGCTGACGGCAACATTGACTTCATAGGAAGAACAGATCAACAGATCAAGCTCAGGGGCTTCCGGATCGAACCGGGTGAGATTGAAGCTGTGCTGACCGGAAATCAGGATATTAAGGAAGCGGTTGTGCTGCTTCGGAAGGGAGAACGGGAGGCTCGCCGTTTAACCGCCTATGTGGTTCCACAAGTCGGGAGTGAATTATCGTCAAAGGATTGTTATGACTATTTATCTGATAAGCTGCCTGATTTCATGATTCCCTCGGCCTTTATGCTCATGAAGGAGCTTCCAGTTACTGTGAACGGGAAATTGGATCATCAGGCTTTGCCGAGTCCGGCTGAGAATTGGGGAGGCGAGGAAGTCAAGGTGCTGCCCCGCACACCAACAGAATCTGCACTGGCATTGATTTGGGAGGAGTTGCTTGAGCTTGATTCCGTAGGCGTATACGACAATTTCTTTGAAAAGGGCGGGCATTCCCTGTTGGCGGTGCAGTTATCAAGCCGGATCAAAGAAACATTCCGTGTAGAGCTTCCGTTGCGGTATATTTTCGAGGCTCCCACCATTGACAAGCTGGGATATGCCATTGTGCGCGAGCAGGCAGAGTTGCAGCAGGAAGACGGAGACCTGGAAAAATGGCTGGATGAACTGGAGCAGTTGTCTGATGAGGAAGCGCGGATCAGGATGAATGCACTGTAACCAGGAAATACGGACCACTGTCTCCAAGAGAGGAGAGCGGACATGAGCAGCATTGAGGATCGTATTGCCTTACTCTCACCCGAGAAGCGTGAGCTGCTGCGTAAAAGGCTGCAGGAGAAGATCACGGATGAGCCCGATCAGCAAGCTGGAATTCCGGCAATTGGTTCCGGGGGCCCGATTACTAATGAGCCGTATGCGCTGACAGAAGTACAGCAAGTATACTGGCTGGGACAGAGCGGGTATTTTGAGGCAAGCGCCGGTGGGAGCAACTTATATATTGAGTATGAGATCAGCAATATTAACTTTTTGACAACAGCCTACTTGCGCAGAAGACTGGAAGCAGCCATAGATCAATTAGTGAAACGCCATGATGTTCTGCGAACCATCATTCTGGATAGCGGAAGGCAACAAGTGCTGGAAGAGTATCCCCGCTATCATGTGAAGCTGAACGACCTGCGGGGATTGAAGGAAGAGGTGCTGGAGAAGGCGCTTGAATCTGCACGCAGGCGTATGAGAACCGAGAAAATCAAGGTGCGGGAGTGGCCGTTGTTTGAATTTCTTCCTCACCTTCTCAGCCGTGGGAGAATGGTGCTTCAGATTAGAATTAGTCCGTTGCTGATGGACGGAACAAGCCGAATCCAGTTCTTTCAGGAGCTGTTCCATCTAATGGAACAGCCCCGGGCTGCTCTGCCTCCATTGGAGATCGGATTCAGCGATTATGCAGTCGCATGGCAAGCGTACAGATCCAGCAGAGCGGTTACAAGGTCAAGGGAACGCTGGCTACGCCAGGCAGGCACCTTGCCGATGGGGCCTCTTCTGCCTGGCAAGACGCTCATTCTGCCCGACACACCGCCGGATATCAGAATTTGGGATGAGCAGCTTCTGGATAATCATACTTGCAAGCTACTGGTGGAAAAGGCGGCTCACAGAGGCTTAAGTCTCTCGACGGTATTAATGTCCGCGTTTGTGGATGTTCTTGCGTGCCGGAGTGAGGTTCCCCGGTTCAGCATAGGACTGATTGCCACTTACCGTCCGCCAATGCATCAGCAAATGCATCAAGTCTTGGGGAATTTTAATACCATCCACTTGATTGAGGCAGATCCATGGAGAGGCACCTTCAACGAACGGGCCCACCTGCTTCAGCGACAGGCGGTTGAACACTTGGATGATCCTTTCGGCTCGGGTTTTGAGGTTCTCCGGGAGATGAACCGGCTGCATGCGGTTGCCCCAAGAACAGGGGTGACAGTTTTTTTTAATACAGTTTTCGATGTGGATACAGCAGAAGAGAGTGCCGGGAATGTCAGCAATTCGCCAGACATGCCTAATCTATCTGCCCTGCACTTCGCTAAGAAGAGGGGGGCGGCAGCTAGAGGGCTGCAGTCCGACTGGAATAAGCTGAAGCAAGTCTTGCTGCCTCTTCCGAAGCTGAGGGAACGGGAAGCTGGGCTTTACACCAATCAAATACAACTGCTACCTACGCTATACAGGGATATGACAGGTAGCCTTCATTGTAAATGGCAAGCGATGGAATCGGCCTTTCCAGAGGGAATGCTGGAGGATCTTCAAGCCGCCTACAGAAATCTGTTGGGAAAGCTTGCCTTGCAAGAAGCCTGCTGGCAGATGACTGTGGCCGAGAATATGGATTCTGACATACCTGAGAACCGCCAAGTCAGTATAGACTCTCCCGCTTCATTAACCAGTCAGGCCTTTTTTCGCTATGATTTGAAACGGATGGAAGAGCATGGTGCGCATATTGCTATTTCAGCGAAGGAACGGGATATATCCTATGCCTCGTTGTTTAGCCGCTCATCGCAAATCGCCGGGCTATTGGGCGATGCGGGAGTGACGTCTCATACAAGAGTAGGTATTGTGCTGGATAAAGAGCAGGAGTATATTGCTGCTGTTCTTGCCGTCTTGCAATTAGGTGCTGTGGCCCTACTGATCCGTCCTGACTTGACACCGACGCAGGTAGTCTCATCAATGCAGGAGGAACGAATTGAAGTGGTGTTATCCTGTGAAGCTTTACTGGAGCGGACACATGTTCCAGAACAGGTACTGCTCCTGTATCTAAACGATATACAGGATGGTGTGCATCGGGTAGATAGTCTTGGGAACTTGGGAGAAAGTCTGTCTGTTCTGGCAAGTGATGCACCCGCTTGTATCCTTTACGGCCCGGCCGGAGGTTCGAAACCGGACAAAATGGTCTTTACCTATAGAGAGCTGGAGCAATGGGCGAACGGCTATAGCAGCCGGTTTAACTTGGAAGAGCAGGAAATACTCCTCTCATTATGGCCCATTGGCTCCCCTGCCTGGTTAATGGACTGGGTCGGCATGTTTGGTTCAGGGGGAACTGTCGTTTATCAGGAGCATTTGCGGGAGTACTCAATGGATGACTTGATGCAATTCGCTGATCGTAAACAAATAACAGTCTGGAGCACCCCCATGCCAGTTACGAATCGGTTGCAAAATTATCTGAAACAGAAGATGCAATCCCCGGGGCCATCTTTGAAGCGTATCCTTATCCACAACGACAGGGTTTCTTCTTCGTTGATAAGCGCCGTTACAGCCTATTGCCCTCAGGTCTCTGTTGTAGCGGTATGGAGGATCGCAGGTTCGGGTATGCCAGTAATTGTGCATGCTGGGCGCGGGGAGGCAAAGATGTACTGCAGCCACGCGGATCTTTCCGTTATCGGAAGAAATGCGGCGACCTGTCCCGTCTGGGCAACCGGAGAGATTTACGCAGGGCCCCCTCAGGAGGGTCATCAGCAGTTCCTTATCCAGACGGGGCTTGTTGGCCGAAAGACATCGGATGGCACTATAGAGGTGCTTGGGGAACGGGACAATGGAGTAGTTCATGCGAAGAACGCTGTGTTGTATGTATGGCAGATTGAACAGGAACTGGAGCGGCATCCGGCAGTTCAGTGGGCAGCGGTTCGCGGAAATGTACGGAACGGAGAACATGAGCAGCTGGTTGCCTACCTGCTCATGAGCAGCGTGGAAGAGAAAGAAGCGCTCTGGCGGTTTCTGTCCAGCCGGCTTCCGGTTCACATGATACCGGACGATATAGTGATGTTACAGGATATCCCCATAAACTCATGGGGGAGGGTTGATCTGCACGAGGACATATGCCGGACAATGATTCTGGCCGAGGCTTCCCCGGATCACAGTCAGCCGCAGATTCAGTCGCTTCATTTAATGAAAGGTCTGATAAATATTTGGGAGGATGTGCTGGAAAGGACTGGCGTACTAGTGGATGACAGCTTTTTTGCTCTTGGGGGAGACTCCTTGAGGCTGGTGAACATGCTGACCATCGTGCAGCAATCATACGGACAACACGTACATCCTGCTGATTTTTTATTGGACCCAACCATAGAACGTCTAGTAAAAATAATATCCTCATAAGGCGGAATATAGAATATGAGAACAATTGGTGTCTTGGGCGTAGGTACTATTGGGACAGGCGTCGTTCAGAATTTATCTCAGGCGGGCTATCGGGTAATTGCAGTGGACCGTTCAGAGGAAGCCCTGGCAAGAGGGGCGCAGTTGATTCAGCAGAATGTAAGGATGTACAGACTGTTTGGGGGAACGGCTGCAGCTGTCCCTGATGAGCAGGTCATGGAGAATATCACTTTTACCACGGACGAAACCTTGTTGTCAGATGCTTCTTATATTATTGAAAATATTACTGAAGACTGGAATCTCAAAAAAGAGGTGTATACCAGACTGGACCTTATCTGTCCGGATCCGGTTATTTTTGCTGTCAATACTTCTTGCATCCCGATTACAAAAGCCGCTTCCGCCACGCAAAGGCCAACAAAGGTTATTGGCTTGCATTTTATGAACCCGGTGCCCCTAAAGCCTGTAGCTGAAGTGATCAGAGGTTACCATACTTCTCCAGAAACGTTAGAAATCACAAAAGGCTTATTAAGTCAGATGGGGAAAGAAGGAATCGTTGTCAATGATATGCCGGGCTTTGTTTCCAACAGGCTTATGACCCTAATGATTAATGAAGCAGCCTTCCTGGTGCAGGAACGGGTTGCAGGCGTAAATGAGATTGACCGATTGATTAAGCTGAGCTACGGACATAAGATGGGGCCTCTGGAGACTTGCGATTTGATCGGAGTTGATACCATTCTCCATTCCATGGAAGTTATGTATGAATGCTTTAAGGACAGCAAATTCCGGCCCTGCCCCATCTTGTATAAAATGGTGGACGCAGGTTGTCTGGGACGTAAAAGCGGACAAGGGTTTTATAATTATTCCAAAGAATTGATCCTACAGGAGGCTTAAACTATGAATCCAATAAAACAAAGAATCAAGAATTTTTTGGCGGAGAATGTTCAAGGTGCTGATATTAATGAGGATCTTAATCTGTTTGCTACAGGGATGGTAAACTCGCTGTTCGCCATGCAGCTGGTTCTTTTCGTTGAAAAAGAATTCAGTCTGACAATTGGGACCGAGGATCTTGACCTGGACAATTTCAAATCAATTAACTCTATTTATGAATTGATTGCCAGAAAAACGGGAAGTTCTGCTCCGGCAGGAGAACGGGTATGAGGAACTGCGTAATCACCTATGATAGGCCCATCAATGCCGCTTATGCAGAGGAAATCGAGAAACGGCTTTATTTTGTCTCCAGTGAGATTGAACATTTCAAGCTGCTTCAAGAGAACGGAGAAATTAATGGCATCGAGCTGACAGCACCGGAAGGAACCGATTTCTCTACCCTGGAGGCCAAAATCAACTCTGTGATTTCCACTGAAATTACAACACAGAAAATCATCCCCTCCAGACAGGTTTGGTGCTCTGCTGAACCGTCCATTGAGCATGCCCCCATATTTGACCAGCTTTTGGAAAAGGGACTCGTGTATGAAATGGGAGAGGGGCAGCTTTGTTTTGCAGAGCCGCTAATTGAAATCATGGATGAGCTGGATGCGCGGATAAAAAAAATCGTGAGTGCAATGGGCGGAGAAGAATACCGGTACCCTACCCTTATTGCAACAAAGACATTGGAGGATTGCGGTTATTTTGATTCCTTCCCCCAAATGCTCATGTTTGTCACACGTTTGCATAATGATGTGGACACCTATCGTGCTTTTTCTGCAGATTATGAGGAAGCCGGCAAGATTGGAGCTTATGCTCTGCACCATTGCAACAATACAGATTACTGTCTGCCGCCAACGATGTGCTACCATACGTATCAGCATTTAAAAGGAACAAATCTGGGTGATAGAGGGAATCGTGTAATTACATCAAAAGGCAAGTCGTTCCGCTACGAATCGAAATATTGCCGGACTATTGAACGGCTATTCGACTTTACGATCCGTGAGATCGTATTCATGGGCACGAAACAGTTCGTTTTGGACAGCCGGCAGCAGATGATGGAGGCTGCATTCGCTTTGGTTGACAGCCTGGGGTTATCAGGACATTGCGAGGTGGCCAATGATCCGTTTTTCTGCAAGGCGGATACTGCTGCCAAGATATTAAACCAGCGCATGCTGGAATTAAAATATGAGCTTCGGCTGCACATTGAGGATCAGAGAACGATTGCCGCAGCTTCCTTTAACTTTCATGAACAATTCTTTGGTGAGCGATTCCTCATTCAGCGGGATGAAGACAACTGGGCGAGTACCGGATGTGTAGGATTTGGACTGGAAAGGTTGCTATACGCATTTTTATGCCAGCATGGGCTGGATTCTGACAAATGGAAGGAAGTATTATATCCGGAGTTCTGACAGTAAGGTCTTTATAAGGTAACCCACCTTATTACTAGTCAGAATGAGATCTTGTTATGACAAAAGGTATAACGTCGTAGAGTGGTTGTGCGTATCCACCAATGTTGGCTCCAAAGCTATTGCCCAGAGACTTGGTTTCAGGCTGGAAAATAAATTTATCTCTTTCACATCGTACCCTTCCATAGAAAACCTGACTGTTTTAGACGAGCATGGGTGGTATGAGTGGGGAATTTATGAATTAATCAATGAAATGAATCGAACAGGGAATCCATGTAATCTGGAGGAAAAGTATATAGTCCCTTACAAAAGAGACTCTATCCCGCAAGGCACCAGGCCCTGCGTGAAGAGTCTCTTTTTTTTACACGGTGATTATTTTCCAAGCAGCTTGGCAATATCGGCTTCAATCTGATCCGGTGTAGTCTGCGGGGAGAATCTTTTCAGTACCCGGCCCTCCTGGTCAACCAGGAACTTGGTGAAATTCCATTTGACGCTCTTAGAGCCCAATACGCCTGGTGCTTCCTTGGAGAGGTATTTGAATAACGGATGAGCTTCGTTGCCTTTTACATCAATTTTCTCGTACATCGGGAAGGTTACGCCGTAATTGATTTCGCAGAACTCTGCAATATCTTCACTCTCACCCGGCTCCTGGCCGGCGAACTGATTGCTGGGGAAGCCGAGCACTTCGAACCCGCGGTCCTTAAATTTATCGTACACTTCCTGGAGACCTTTATACTGAGGAGTGAATCCGCACTTACTGGCTGTATTGACGACAAGCAGCACTTTGCCTTTGTACTTGGACAGTGATTCTTCCTGGCCTCGCAGTGTGTTTGCTTCAAAATCATAAATACTCATGGATAATTCCTCCCGAACATTGATTTATCACAATTTAATTTTACACTATTTATTGAAAGAAGCAAGCTAAAGGTTGTAACAATATTGCATATTCGTTTCAAAATGTGCCAGTGGTTTAAGTTAGAAGTATGCGGAAGTAAAAATTTGGCTTGAAAAGGAGCGAATAGGCAATGACAGCATTGAAAATGAAAGCATTATACACGGCTTCAGCTACGGTACGGGGCGGACGCGAAGGTTCAGTGGAATCCTCGGACGGTGCTCTCAAGCATGATTTGAAAATGCCGAAGGAGCTAGGCGGCCCGGGGGGCATGGGTACTAATCCGGAGCAGCTGTTCGCTGCTGGCTATGGCGCGTGTTATGAAAGTGCGCTGGCGAATATTGCCCGTAAAGAAGGTGTGAAGCTTCAGGATGTCGTTGTGACTTCCAATGTGCTAATCGGCAAGGATGAGAGCGACGGAGGCTTCAAATTGGCGGTGAGACTGGATGTGAGCCTGCCTGGTATTGAACGCGCGAAGGCGGAGGAACTGGCCGAGAAGGCTCATGCTTTCTGTCCTTACTCCAAGGCAACACGCGGCAATATTGAGGTTGAACTGAACGTGTTGTAATTGTAGTAAGGAGTGTCTTGCAGCAATACAGTATGGTTTATATCTAATCTAAGCCGGACAGATATGTCCGGTTTTTTTCCGTGTTTCCCCTAAATGGATGGCATATATATAAGGGTTCTGGAAATAATGTCTAAATGGAGTCGGGAAATTCAGGTAAACGCTTAAATGCAAGTCCACAGAGCCTGCTTTGGTTGACATCACCCCTAAAATTCTTTAATATGTCTAAGTATCTGTTAATGTCGCGTGTGCTATTAACTACCAAAAATTTAAATAATGGGTGATGAAGATGTCTTACAGACCGAATATTACGAATGTGACCAAAGCCAGCAGCAACGATAAGGAAGGATTGTACGAGTTCATTATCAAGCTTGCTGACGGAACGGAGTGCCGCGCGTTCTACAATCGGTTTCCGGAATGGAAAATGACGAACATCAGCCGCCTGCTTAAGACACCATGTCCGGTATGCCGCAAAGACTTCATCTGTAAATGCATGGAGGCTTTCACAGCTGATTTCGAAGGGCAAATGCTCGGGGACGAATGGATCGACAAGGCAATCGCAGAATAACTTAAACGGACGGATCATGACGGCGCGGGAGCTTATCCCGCGCTTTTGTTTTTTTCTAAGCATAGTTCTGGATATACTGTGACTAACGGAAGGGGGAGAGGGCAATGAAGGAAGACCAGAGGGGAATTATGATGAAGGACAAATCTGTTGTGCTGATCGACGGGGTCTGCCATCTGTGTCAAGGTATGGTCCGGTTTATTATTCCGCGCGATCCCAAAGGCAAGTTTCTGTTTGCCCCGTTACAGAGCGAGGTTTCTCATCAACTTTTGAGTGACAGCGGTCTTGTGCCTGGTCAGCTAAGCACGGTAGTTCTGGTTGAGGATGGGGTCTTCTATACGGAGTCAGCTGCGGTGCTGCGGATTGCGTGCAGGCTGCGTTTTCCTTGGCCGGCTGCTTATCTGCTCATTGTTGTCCCCCGGCCAATTCGCAATGCGCTGTACAGACTTGTAGCCAGGAACCGTTACCGTTGGTTCGGCCGGGATGATCAGTGTCTGGTCCCAACGCCAGAGATCCGCCAACGGTTTCTGTGAGGGGTTATGGTTCCAAATAAAAACGCAGCAGATGCTCCCGGCAGGAGTCTGCTGCGTTTCTTTTATAACAGGAAATTGTCCATTTAGCCTATTTGGTCAGCGGTTCGATATTTAGATTGTAGGTCTGAACCAGCTTCCATTTGCCGTCTGCTGATTTCTTGACGGTTGTTACGGTTTCAGCCCGGTAATCGGTGAACTGTGGCCCCTTCAGCTTTTTGGATGTAAGTACGGCATAGATGGCGGCCTCATTATTATTGTAGTAAATGATTTTGGAAGATTCCACAGCGGACTGCAAATCATAAGCGGCGAAAAGCTGCTTATAGGTTTGTTCGCTCTGTGCATAGGCTGGAGAGGATTCGTCTATTGTAGACAGTACGCCGCTCAGGTCTTCTTTGTTAGAGAAATCTGTATTGGACTGCAGCACAGCCTTAATTTGATCCTCATCAGTCGCAGGAACAGAGAGCTTGGCTTCAAGTGCGCCGTCAGGTAAGGAGTATTTGATGGCCTTAATCTGCACATTGCTGATCAGCCAGTCGGAGCCGCCAGCGTTCTTAGTAAGTGAATAAATGTACTCCGCGGTGCTGTTAGGTGTGAAGGCTCCGCTGTTTCTAACGGTTGTTTCCACAACGTCCACCGTTGCCTCCTGTGCCTGAACATCGATAATGTCCATTTTTGCGATCGCTGTGGTGGTATCAGATTTTTCCATCTGTTCTTTGAGTGCAGGGGCTGCTGCGGCAAGTGGCGATTTCGGATCAATCAGACCCAGGAATCCGGCGAAATCATTTTTGTTGGAATAGCTGGTGTATTTATCAAAAAGCTCTGAGATTCCCTCGGTCACGGCACTGCTCTGATTGCCTTTGATTTCTACGGTATTAGCTTTGGCATTCCAGGTGACACTGTTGCCTGTCGCTTCGCCTACGAACCGGAGAGGGACATAGGTAACGTTGTTGATCATTTTAGGTGCGGAAGTGAGCTGCTTCACAGTCCCGTTCACACTTGCTTTTTTGCTGCCAAGCTGCAGGGTGATCGTCAGGTCCTCTTTGGAGGCTGTAATCGTGCTTGTCTTGGCATTCCATACCAGGCTGAGGCCCAGCTTCTCAAATATAGGACGCATTGGAACGAGGATGGCATCATGGTCTTTGACCGGTGCACTGGTGCTTAGGTTCAGCTTTTGCTGATCGATCGTTACGGTGATGGGTTGGTCTGCTGCTGCCGCCGCCGATACGGTGATGGCACCGGATAAGGCCAGAACTGCAAGAAAACCGGGTACGAATTTCATGTCGTGTAAGTCCCCTTTGTTATGGTTTTGAGTTAGGTGAATAATGAACGTATGAATTATACAGGGAGATAGGGGACTTGGGAATATCCAGCACTGGATATGGGAGTTCATGGGATTTTGAGGTAATGGAAAAAAAGCTATTGCTGTACTCTTATATATATGCTACTATTGCTGTAAATTATAGGAATAGTAACGGAAGCACCGTTCAATGACCGTATCTCACGGTTATTGGCGGTGCTTTTTTGCTGTCTTTATGCAGAAAGGAGAGAGGGAGCATGGCGGCAAGAATCGTACTTGCAGTGCGGGAGAGTCAATACATTGAGCCATTGCTGCACTATATTCACCATAGCGAATATGGAGGAATGCTGCGGATCAGCGCTTTCAGCCGGTTGGATACTTTTATGGAATTCATGAAGGGGGAGGAGGTACCGGATGCTGTGGTAGCAGATCCTTCTTTCATCGAGGCCTGGCTGGTGGAGGGGAAGAGCACCGTTCCGTGGGCGGTTCTCAGCGATGCAGGGGATGTCCGCGGCAAATCTTCCGGAAATCTGGCGGGCGGACAGGTGATTGAAAAGTATCAATCGCTTCCTTCTTTGCTGGATGCCATTCTACAGCTGTGCGATGTGAAGCGGAGCAGAATGGCGTCCATCTCCAAGGAGGAGACACTGCTGATTGGAGTCGTTTCAGCCAGTGGCGGCAGTGGCAAAACCACGCTTGCGCTCAATTTGGCCAAGCAGCTAGGAGGGCTGGGACTATCCGTTTTTTATCTGAATCTGGAGAGTGTGGACAGCAGCGGGTTGTTCCTGCGTATCCCAGAAGGAAACGCCCCCGGTCTGGAGCGGTTGCTCTATGAATTGAAGGCGAATGAAGGGGAAGGGAGCAAAGTGAAGACAGAGCTGGAGCTTGAAAGGTATGTGATCAGACACGAGAGTCTAAGGGGGGATGCCTTCAGACCGGTAGAGAATCTTAAGGAAAAGCTGCAGATGACACATACGGATACATTGGATGTTCTGGAGCAGCTGTCCCGGGCAGGACGCTATGATGTTGTCATTGTAGATACGGGAGCCCTCGAGGAGGAGCAAACCCAGGCTGTTCTGCATAGATGTGGACTTCTGCTCTGGGTATTGACGGGTGCTAAGACCAGTCACCATAAGACTGCCGGGTGGCTGGATCACTGCAGTAATCCGCATTCTGGCATGCATCAGGAGGTCCCCGTCAAGAGCAGGTTTGTTATGAACCTCACTGCCGATGCACATAACGCGGGAATTCTTCCTGAAGGGATTCAGGTGGATGCTGTACTTCCTTATATCCCATCCTGGGCCATGCAGCATCATGGGGAGCTGTGTCTGAATTCTCCGCAATTTACAGCCGGAGTGCAGCAGCTGTGCTCGGGAATCATTGAACCGGCGCTGCCGCAGGTCTTTACCGGGAATGGATATGAATGAAGAAATGTTCAGGTCGCTGCGCAGTGACATCCGATCCGGGCTGGATCTGACTTCTGCGGTAGGCAACCGTGAGCTTACCGCGTATATTGAGCGGACGGTTCTTGCACGGGACAGCCTGCAGCATCTGACGGCTCAAGAGAAACATGCCCTGGTCAAGAAGCTATTCGACTCCTTCCGGGGGTTGGATGTACTGCAGCCGCTGGTGGATAATCCGGCCATCACCGAGATTATGATTAACAGTCATGATGAAATCTTCGTAGAAGAGGAGGGGCAGATCCGGCGTCTTCCGCTGGCTTTTGAGTCCAGAAGCCGGCTTGAGGATATTATCCAGTCGGTAGTATCGGGTGTGAACCGGGTGGTTAATGATTCCTCACCAATCGTTGATGCGCGACTGAAGGATGGTTCCCGCGTCAATATCGTTCTGCCGCCGGTAGCACTGAAGGGGCCGGCAATGACAATCCGTAAGTTTCCCGAAACCCCGATGACGATGAATGAGCTGATCCGCCGGGAAGCAATAAGCGCGGAAGCAGCGGAAATGCTGCAGATGCTTGTGGCGGCCAAATACAATATTTTCATCAGCGGTGGCACCGGTTCGGGCAAAACCACCTTCCTGAATGCTTTGTCGCAATTCATTCCGCCGCAGGAACGTGTGATCACTGTAGAGGATTCAGCGGAGCTGCAGATCGTGACTGTACCCAATCTCGTCTCCCTGGAAACAAGAAATGCCAATACGGAAGGCCGCGGCGAGATCACCATCCGTGATCTGATTCGCTCCTCACTCCGGATGCGGCCGAACCGCATTGTGGTCGGCGAGGTCCGAGGCGCAGAATGCCTTGATATGCTGCAGGCGATGAACACAGGGCATGATGGCAGCTTGTCTACTGGCCATTCTAACAGTGCGCAGGATATGCTCAGCCGTCTCGAAACGATGGTACTCAGTGCAGCCGATTTGCCCGTGGCGGTTGTCCGGCAGCAGATTGGCTCCGCAATTGATATTTTTGTGCATCTGTCGCGTCTGCGTGACCGTTCACGCCGGGTGGTGGAAATCTGTGAGGTTACCGGGGTTCAGGAAGGGGAGGTGGTGCTTAATCCGCTGTATGAATTCCGTGAAACAGGTGAGAGGAACGGGCGGGTCCAAGGGGGACTGGTCCCTAGCGGGAATCCGATGCTGCATACCGGCAAACTCAGAATGGCCGGAATTGATAAGAAGGAGGAAGTGCTCTGATCTCATTGAGACAAAAGCCCCAAGGACTGCGTGATACCGGAGCGGAGGCACAACTGCCAGATTATACGGTGTACGTCTTAACCTCCTTACAAAAGATCATGGCGATGCTGGCTGGCGGAACGCTGCTATGGGCAATAGGATACCTTTTTTATCACAATGGGCTGCTGTCTTGTCTGCTGGTGCCTGGCGGGGCATATGCTCCACGGCTGTTGCGTGACTACCTGCACCGGCGGCGCCGTACTGCCCTTAATCTGCAATTCAAGCAAATGCTGTTCTCGCTGTCTTCATCGCTGTCGGCCGGCCGCTCTGTTGAGAATGCATTTCGTGAAGCGGTGCAGGATCTGCTTATGCTCGACCCCGAGGGGGGAGGCGATATGATCTTCGAGCTGAATATTATCTGCACGCGAATGGAGTATGGACAGCCGGTAGAAGAAGCACTGGAGGATTTCAGCAAGCGGGCGGGCATGGAAGATGTCGAACGGTTCGCTGATGTATTCTCCGTGTGCAAACGGACTGGAGGTGACCTGGTAGAGATCGTGAGGCGTACTTCAACCATTATCGGAGAGAAGCTGGATATTCAACAGGATATAGCGGTCAGCATCGCCCAGAAGAAATTTGAGGCTACGGCTTTACTGGTTTCCCCGCTCATTATGGTGATGTTCATGAGTCTGACAGCAGGGGATTATATGGAACCTATGTATACAGGTGCAGGTATAGCGATATCTACACTTGCTCTCGGGTTGCTGTTTCTGTGTTATCTGTGGACTTCCAGAATCATGAATATTCCACTGTAAAGGAGGTGAAATAAATGATTTGGCTAAGCGGCACCATCACGTTGGTGTTGACACTTGGTTGGGGTTTGCTCCTCCTGAAATGCGGCTCTCGCTACTCCGGGCTACGCTCACTCCCAATGGAAGGGCTGCGCCTGCGACGGCTGGGTGAACCCTTCCTTTGGCTGATCGACACCTGGAAGCTTGGAAGCCACATTCCAGCTGTCATGTTCCGGATTCAGCGTTCACTTCAGCGGACCTACGGCAACCGTTACAGCGCAGAGCGGACACTGCTTTTCATGGGAGAAATGATCACCTACAGTTGGCTGTTCCTGACAGCTGGATGTGCGTACGCGCTATTTAGCGGGGAGAAAGCCGGGATTGCACTTGGAGGGATGCTGGCGGTAATATTGCCGTTTGCCCTGGTCAGTGACCTGCATAAGAAGGTGCGTCTGCGGGAGCAGAATATCATGCTTGAGTTGCCGGAACTGCTGAACAGCATCGTGCTCCTGGTGGGTGCAGGTGAGACGGTGCAGAGAGCAATCATCCGTTGTGTGGATAGCCGCAAAGGGGACATGGCACATCCGCTTTACAAGGAGTTGCACAAAATGACTGCCGAGTGGGATAGCGGTTATTCGTTTCAGCAGGCTTTTGAGAATTTCAGTAAACGCTGTGCGGTACAGGAGGTTTCTTTGTTTACTACCACTGTTCTGCTTAATTACCGCAGGGGTGGAGCGGACTTTGTCTTGTCGCTGCGTGACCTCTCGCGGATACTCTGGGAGAAGCGGAAGTCTGTCAGCCGGACGCGCGGGGAACAGGCTTCCTCGAAGCTAGTTTTTCCGATGGTGGTCATCTTTTTAATTGTTATTGTGCTGGTGGGAGCACCGGCGCTCATGATGCTCAAAATGTAGAGGAGGAAGCTGAGGATGAGTTCAATGATAGTGGAAGCTGTAAAGCGATTTTGGAAGGATGAGGAAGGACTAGGTACATTGGAGATGATTATGATCATCGCTGTGTTGATTGCAGTAGTATTAATATTCCGTACGGAAATTGTGAAGGTCGTAAAAGATCTGATTGCTACAGCGGGTGAAAAGAGCCAGGAAGTTTTTGAGTGAGCACACTCCGAAAAGACGAGGGCAGCTTTACTATTGAAGCCTCTCTATTGTTGCCGATCATTATGTGCATCACTATGCTGCTGCTGTTCTTCTGCTTGTACAGCTACCAGAAGTCGATGCTCCTGCAGATAGCTTCAGCCGCTACGGAACGCGCTGCTTACAATTGGGATAACAGCCATAAAGAAACGAAGGGTTCATATAATATTGGCGAATATGATTCTCTCTATTGGCGTATAGGCGACGACGATCTGCTCTCCTCTTTGTTCGGTATTGGTGCGCCAGATGGAGGAGCAGTTATCACGCTGCCTGCTGCCGGAGATGGGGGTACACTGCCTGTGGTCAAGCTTACGCATGCAGCCTCTATGGTTCCGGCCAACATGCCGGGAGAGATGAACTACGCGTATAGCCTTACCGGCCGTAAAGTAAGCGCAGAGCTGAAGCGGGTACTGAATTTGCCTGTGCTGGATGAGATTCTGTCCGACAAGGCAGTGCCGGTGGTACAGGCCCGGTCCGTGATTGCTGAACCTGTTGAATTCATCCGTACCGTTGATCTTATGCGTTATTATGGAGCCAAATTCAAGGGTAATGCGGATAGTGCCAAGTCAGGTACAGGCATGGACAAGAAAAATGCTGCCGTCATGATGAGCAAGCTGCATTGAGCAAGCTGAATCAGCTTAATGGCCATGGATCTGGGGGAAGCAACTGAGACGCGGAAGGAGGATATGACGCGCTTGAAGGCAGAGAAAGGGCATGCTTTTGAAAGAGTGGTAAGATTCAAGGTCGGCGGGTATACCCGATCCGAAGGTTCAGTCTCTATTTTTTTAATTATGGTGCTGGCATTTGTCTTTCTATTTACTGCAGTGCTAATTGACTATGCGCGCATTGCAGCTGTAAACGTCCAGGAAGAGCGTTTGGCCAGAGCTGCAGTCCGCTCAGTAATGTCTTCTTATGATATTGAACTGAAAGACAAATACGGATTGTTCGCCTATGGCGGCAATGACGGTGATCAGCTTTTGGCTGGTGTGCTCAATGATAATCTGTATGAGAGCGGGCGTGGTGATTCGTTTAATCTTCTGCCCTTGGGTCTGGATTCCTCCTCCTTAAGCTGGAGCCGTCCGCTTGGAAGCTATGATATTTTCCGGCGGCAGATTGTGGAAGAGATGAAATACAAGGCGCCGATTGACTTTGCCCTGGAGCTAGCCGGCAAATTCAAGCCGCTGTCTGCGGCCATGGGCGAGGCTTCACGGACAACCAAGGTGCTTGGCAAGCTTCAGCCTTTATATGATGAGCGTGAGGAAGCACTGGATCAGATGCTGCAATCGCGGAAGCAGGCAGGGGAGAGTGGACAAGCGCTCCAGGAGCTGATCATGAATCCACCTGGTGGCAGTGTCATACCCGCTACCGTAGGCACAATTGGCACAGCTGCGGATATTGCGGCTATGTACGGCGACTATGTGGGCAAATATCATGCTGATTTGTATCGTGATGAGAAAAAGGCAGCACAGTACCAGGGGATTTTGGCGGCTTATATACAGCAATCGGGTGAACTGCTTGGCCGGTTTCCTGGTGCACAGGCTTCTTATCAAGAGAAACAATCGCGTTATTTGGAGGAGGCAACAGCCGCGCTGGAGCGGGCGAAAACTCTGAATGCGCAAATGAAAAGCCTGCTCGAGCAGTCACGAAACAGCGGGCCGGACGATGCGCAGAATTCAGCCCGAGACTGGGATATCCCGGACACTTCAGCTGAGTTAAGTGCAGATCCCATTAAAAAGCTGCGCGAACAGGAAGATTCGCTTATCCTCACAGTAAGCGAGATCAACACGATGGAAAATAGCTTGTCAGCACAACTGACAGCTTCGCAGGCCGTAGTACAGAAGGTTGCTCTTTTGCCAGGAAGCTTGAGCCCGGCTTCGGGACTTAATGCCGATGTTTCCAGCATGAATGCCAGTATTCTCAATACTTCGGAAGCGGTGAATAATTATTTGCGCAGTTATGGAAACGCGGGGACGCTGATTGCTTCCGAAAGTGCTCAAATTGAAGCACATCGCACATATGATAACCAGCGCAAGCAAGTGGAGCAGGAAGCTAAAGGCAAGCTTAGCGAGGCCATGAAGCTGCTGGACCAGATTCGCGGGCTTGGCGAGAGCGCCGGGGAAGCTATGAAACGCTATCAGACTCTGCATAAGTATTTCAACGACAATATTGCTTTCAACACGGGGATGGATCAGCCAACTGAGCCTGGGACTGCTGATCAGAATCCCTATGCTGCCGGGAGCGCCTCTATGGTTAAAGTGGACAGCCTCTATGCTGCAATGGGCAATGTGCTGGAGGGGGCCAGGGACAGGCTATTTCAGACAGAGTATTCGGCGCTGTATTTTCCTCCCTTTGATATTTCACAGCTGGCCGGTCTGGCCTCAGGCTCTGTAAATGAAGGTGCGCGAAGGCTGGCGGATCAGCTTGATCCTAATGCCCAGGAGCTGGAGTATATTCTGTATGGTTTTTATAATCCTGCCGGGAATATAGCAGCAGCTTATGGGGAGATTTTTGCAGTGCGGCTGGCTATACGTACCATGGAGGGATTTACAGAACGCGCAGGGCTTGCTAATCCGCTGCTGATACTGGCAGCCGCGCTTCTGTACGGAGTTGAGCAGGCAGTACAGGACATGCTGCTGTTATGTAAAAATGGTGAAATTCCACTGTCTAAATACATACCTGTCAAGCTGAGCTACCGGGACTATCTGCGTCTGTTTCTGGTGCTGCATGGAGGGGGCGATGTTCAATTGTCGCGTATGCTGGCCTTAATCCGGCTGAATACAGGAAGCAACTTGGATGAGAAATTCACATACACAGCAGCGGATATCCAAATGGCTATGCCGTTATGGTTTTTGCCGGGCGTGGTGAAGCTGCTGGATTATGGTACAGGTCTTTCCGGTGAAGTGAAGGGCAAATTATATTACCGGACTGTGCAGGCTGATTTTTCTTACTAGCAGGAGGTGGAACCAGGTGGGGTATGGGGATCGGAAGCAAAAAAATCCGGGATCTGAAGGCAGTATGGTAGTAGAAGCCGCAATGGTCCTTCCTATGTTTCTGCTCTTTGTCCTGTTCCTGATCTTCATCGTGCAAATGACCTTATATTCAACTGCGCTGCAGAGCACGGCTTCGGATACGGTAAAAGTGATCTCGACTCATATGTACCCTGCTGCGTTGGCAGCACAGAAATGGGAGGACAAGAAAGAAGATGCTGCCGGTGGTCCTGACGGAGCAGGAGCGGCTTCGGAGGGGGCTGCTTCCAAGGATAAATGGAGCGTTCCGCGGCTCTCACTTGAAGAGTGGAGTGACAGCTATGTGGCAGATTTGCCTGAACCAATAGCGGATTGGGTCAGCGCGGCCGTAAAGCGGGGGGAAGAACCTTTGCAGGAACTACAGGCAGAGGCATCCGAAGGCGTACTTGATCTAGCGCTCAAGCCTGTAATGAAACCTTATCTATCCACAGACTGGCTGGATTATGACCGCATACATGTTTCGAATGTGATTGTCCCGGACCTGAAGACGGGGTCACGGCCATACTTTGGACTTGTGGTGAGTTATGCGCTGCCGATGAAGGTACCTTTTCTGAATCAGCGCATTGTGCTTGAGGCCAGTGCGGTGGAGCGCTTGTGGATAGGGAATACAGATGCGGAAGGCGATGAAGACAGCTCGGCAGGGGAAGACGACCATAGCACTATTGTGATTCTGGAGAAACCAAATCCAGGAGTAGTGAATGGTCAGGGCAAAGTCCGGGTTAAGATACCGCCTAATGCTTCTGCCAGTCTGTCTATCTTCTATAAGAGCGGTCAGAGTACAGCCAAATATCTGGGGTGGAAGCAGGCAGATGCGAACGGATATCTTGAGTGGGAATGGAAAATCGGGGTTAACACTACTCCGGGTACATGGCCTTTGGTTATTCAGCTGGAGGATGGAACCTCTCTGGAGGTGACTTTTACAGTGGTGAAAAGAAACCAAGTGAAAGAAGTGAAATGATAATGACGGTATGGGCATTCTGGAGCTGCCTGCTATTTCTCACAGTGGCGCTCCTTATGGATATCCGTTTCATGAAGATACCGAACTGGATTACGCTTCCGCTATTAATCGTCGGACTGATTGCGCAGGGTGTGATGAATGGACGTCACGGAATCCTAATGGCTATATGCGGTGCAGGTGCAGGGTTTTTGCTGCTGCTGATCATGCATCTTCTGGGGGCGGTTGGAGCTGGGGATGTGAAGCTTTTTGCGGGAATCGGTGCCTGGACTGGAATATTGTTCACACTGCAGGTTGTTGTCTATTCTGTATTGTTTGGCGCAGTAATTGGTTGGATTATCGTTCTCGCAAAACATGAAACAGGAAGCCGGGTAAGAGGGATTATCAGCAGAAGTACGGGATTTCTCATACTCCGGGATCCCCGGATACTACAGACCGGAAGCAAGGAAGTGTTGAAATTCCCATTTATGCTGGCAGTTATGCCGGGGTTCATCTGTGCTTATTTGTATTTATAATGAAGAGGTGAGGAGTATTGTTCGGATTAAGCCGTGATTTTGTACAGCAGGACGGAATTTCGATGCTGCTCAGCAAGCCTGGAGGACTAAGACCGGCAGAGCTTAATATGATTCAAGCCCGGATGCTGATGAATTCAGGAATTCCCCATCATCTGAGGCTGCAGCTACGGGAAATAGATATGCAGGTAACCCTGGAATACGCGCTGTCCCGCCGGAAAATGCTCAGTCATCTCCTGAAAGGGGAGAAGCTTGGCTTGTCCGATTTCTTCGGACTGCTGCTGCAGATTGCGTCAGGGATGGAAGAGGGGCGTCTGTACATGCTGCAGGCTGATCAGTATTTACTGCAGGAGGATTATATTTTTATCGATGGGCCACTGCATGGAGGCAAGGTGTACCTTACTTATCTCCCTATGCAGGCTGCTGAGGGTTCAGTGAGTGCCGGAAGATCGCTAACAGCATTGATCATGGCGCTTATGGCTTCCGTCAGAGAACTGTCCGGTGACGGGGTTCAGAGGCTGTTGCAATACTGCGGGGAAGAGGGGTTCACTCCGGGAGGGCTCAAGGAACTTTTGGCAGAGCTATTGACAGAAGGTGAAGGGACAAAATGGCATTTGGATACTGTCCGGCCTGCACCAAGCACCTTTTTGACTGAGGCAAATGTACCCGATATAGAGAGAAGTATTCAGAAACGGAGTGGTTCATTGCCTGGCGTTACTCTACGCGGTGAAGAGCAGCGCAGGGCGGATCAGAGTTTCGCGAGTGTGGCTGCAGAGCCTCCTAAGCCAACTCCATGGATGAGCGGCTATCCGATACTTAAGCTGAAGGAGGAACAGCAGCAGCTGCTGGCGGATGACCGGGATCTTGGGAGCAAAGCGGCACCCGATACCTCTGCTTACAGAACCTATACAATGCTGGGTGGTGTTGTGACCGATGCGGTGTTGTGGAAGTTTCTATATATGAACCATCCCAAACCGCTTTGGATGGTTGTATGTGTACTTGCGACGATCATGTTAGGTATATTCTGCTGGCTGGTATGGAGTGGAAGGCTGATCTTGGGTGGTACCCAGGCAGATGAAGAGGCAGGAGACGAGATTGCGGCTAAGGGCCGGAGGAACCCTAAAGAGCTGGAATGGGATTTTGGGCGAAACAATGCAGTTTCTTCTAATAAAGTAGATACTTCAAGGGCACCCGTTCCGGTACGGAAGTTGGAGCCCCCTATTCACAACGATGTTCACACTTCGGTGACGAAAGCCGAATGGCCCGAACGCAGTTTAGCCAAAGGACCGGTTCCAACGCCTCCATTATTTGTAGAAGCTACAGCACTGCTGCAGCATGATTCCCACACCAGGAAGGAACAGGAGCAGGGAGGGGAGCGTACGATACCCTATCTTGAGAGAATTCAGGAAAATGCAGGCGGGATTCCGGAAAAGATCGAACTGAACCGTCCCAGTTTTCTTATTGGCCGATCCCCTGATGTAGCTCAGTATGTGGAGAAGTCTGAAGGGGTCTCGAGAGTGCATGCAGAGATCTCCAAGAGTGCGGGAGGATACATCCTGAAAGACCTGGATTCCAGAAACGGAACACTGTTTCAGGGAGAGGCGATGATTCCATACAAGGAGTATCCACTGACTGAGGGAGCGATGTTCACTATAGTAAAAGGATGCTATACCTTCCGTTCCGCCTGAGAGGCAGGGCCGACTGTTATTCCGATTTCAGATGTTCCAATGACGGCTGTAAGGTAGGGTAAGTAAAGGAAAACCCGTGCTGCAAGGCTTTGGCAGGGAGTACCCGCTGGCCCTCCAATAAGATCTCCGACAGTTCACCGACGGCAGCCTTCAGCAGAAGCGACGGGATGGGGAACCAGTTTGGCCGATGATAAACCTTACCGATCATTTTGCCAAATGCCTCATTGGTAACGGGGTTCGGGGCAGTAGCATTGACAGGACCTTCAATTTCGGGAGTGTGGACACAAAAATCGATCAGCCGGACGATATCTGTGAGATCAATCCAGGACAGCCACTGCTTTCCGCTGCCGATTTTACCGCCGAAGCCGAGCATGTAGGGCAGCTTCATTTTGGGAAAAGCGCCGCTTTCGTTGCCTAGCACTACTCCTGTGCGCAGCTTGACCACTCTTACGTTCTTATAAGCTTCGTCCGCAGCCGCTTCCCAAGCCTTAACAACCTCGGACGGAAAGTCCATGACATGGACCGGGGAGGCTTCGTCATAGGTATCCTGCAGAGAAGTTCCGTAAATAGCTACGGCAGAGGACTGGATGACTACGGAAGGTTTGTTCTTCAATGCATTCAGCAGCTTGGCCACTGCCGAGACGGTTTCAAGACGAGACTGCATAATGGCCTTTTTGCCGCTCGGGGTCCAGCGCTGGCTGAGTGAAGAACCGGCAAGATTAACGAGCGCATCTGCCCCTTCGGCTAGCTCCGGATTTGAGGCTAGGCTATCCCAGGTAAGGAAGCTAAGGCCTGAATGGGCAGCGGTCCGGGATTCAGGCTGCTTGCGGCCGACAACGATGATCTGATGCCCGCCCTGGAGCCAATATTCGGTAAGCTCGCGTCCGATAAATCCGCTGCCGCCGCAGATTACGTATTTCATTCAATCGCTCCTTCGGTTACTTAATCAGATGCTGGTAAGGAGAGTAGTCAATGCCGTTCTTTTCAAGGAAGCTGATAAGAAAGCGGTTGTCGCGCCGTGGTGTAGCTACGATATAGCCTCTGATGCAGTGCTCACGGGTGACCTCCGGCGCATGACTCTCCACGGCGATCCTGCCAATCTCGGCAGCTATGGAGTGCTTGGCGATATCGCGGAAGGGACCCGGTACAGGCTGGACGAGCTGATCCAAAAAAGCTTTCGTCTCGTCGCTCCACAGAGGACGGCTGCGTTCGACCCAATAATTTTGCCAGTCCAGCTTGGATTTACCATCGGCTTTGGGCAGCACTTTGAGAAATTTGCGGAACATAAAATAGCCGCCGATGCACATGCAGCCCAGCAGCAAAAAAGTCCAAAATGCGATGGAGTTCATAAACCAATTGCTCGGTGCTGCGGATAACAAGCTTAAGCCTGATTTAAATGACATGATTACACCGCCTTTGACAATGATGATTGTCACAAACTTCATTCTCATCTAAAGTATAGCGTATTTCCATAGTTTTGCGAAGCGGAAGCAGGCACATGGAGCTTGCCTAGATTTATTTTCCCGATCACGGTAGAATAAGGGTTAATTCGTGAAGGAAAGAGGGAAAAAAGCATGCTGAAAATAGGTTCACATGTGTCCTGTGCGGACAAGGGTCTCCTGAGTGCGGCCAATGAAGCAAACGAGTACGGATCAACCTCATTTATGATATATACAGGTGCGCCACAGAACACGCGCCGCAAACCAATTGAATCGATGTATCCCGCTGAAGGTAAGCTGGCGATGAAGGAGAACGGTGTGGAAGAGATCGTTGTCCATGCCCCCTACATCATCAACTTGGGTTCCTACAAGGAAAGCACATATCAATTGGCTGTTGATTTTCTGCAAGAGGAAATCCGCCGTACCCATGCGCTTGAGGTGAAACATATTGTACTCCATCCGGGAGCATATACGGACAAGGATGCCGAATACGGCGTACAGCGGATTGCTGATGGCCTGAATGAGGTACTTGACGGTACGAATGAGACGGAAGTGCATATTGCGCTGGAAACGATGGCCGGTAAAGGGACGGAAGTGGGACGCAGCTTCGAAGAAATCGCTTCGATTATCGACAAGGTCACACATAATGAGCGGCTGTCCATCTGCCTCGATACCTGTCATATACACGATGCCGGATATGATATAGTCGGCGACCTGGATGGTGTGCTTCAGCAGTTTGACCAGATCATTGGTCTGAATCGGCTGGGCGTAGTCCATATCAACGACAGCAAAAATCCACGCGGAGCAGGCAAAGACCGCCATACCCCTATCGGGTCAGGATACATTGGCTTTGAAACCATCAACAAGGTAGTTCACCACGAAGCCCTTGCGGGTCTGCCATTCATTCTGGAGACACCTTGGATTGGAAAGGATCCAAAGACACTGCGTCCTATGTACGAGGTGGAAATTGCGCTGCTTCGCGGCACGGTGGCTGAACGGTTCGGAGCGGAGTTCCTGGGTGAGGTTGAACAACTGCAGGCTTTTTTTGCCAAACAGGAGCTTGATCCCCGCCAGTATGTGCTGAATGTATGGGAACTGCTGAAGAACGATGCCAAGGCCAAGAAGGCGGACCCGCGTGAGCCTCTGGAACGTTTGTACGATTCGGTTGCCGAGGCACAGCTGTTTCCACAGTTAAGCGAGGAAGCTGTCAATCAGAGGCTTATTGCCTGGCTGGCAGGCAAGCAATTACTCGTGAACGCATAAGCCATACTATAGAATGCGCAAGTAGATGAGAGGATGGAAAGAGGAATATGGAGTTGCATGTGAAAAGAGATCATTCGTCAAGCGGACAATACCCGGACCGGGCACGCATGCTTATCTCCTGTCCGGATGGGCCGGGGATTGTGGCTGCAGTATCGCATTTTCTGTACCAGCATGGAGCGAACATTGTTCAGTCGGATCAATATACCATGGACCCGGATGGCGGAATGTTTTTTATGAGAGTGGAGTTTGACCTGCCCAAGCTGGATGAGCGGATTGACGAGGTGCGTTCGATCTTCGGCGGGGTTGCTGAACGTTTCCAGATGAACTGGCAAATTTTCAAGGTGAGCCACAAGAAACGGCTAGCTATCTTTGTCTCCAAAGAGGATCATTGTCTGGTGGAGTTGCTCTGGCAGTGGCAGGCCGGGGATCTCGATGCGGATATCGCACTGGTTGTCAGCAATCACACGGATATGCAGGCCTATGTGGAATCCTTCGGTATTCCGTTCTATCATATTCCGGTCACGGCGGATACCAAAGTGGAAGCGGAGCAGCGCCAGCTTGAGGTCATCGGAGATGATATTGATGTAATTATTTTGGCGCGCTACATGCAGATTATCTCACCAGCGTTCATAGAGCATTACCGTCACCGGATCATTAACATCCATCATTCGTTCCTTCCGGCGTTCGTTGGCGGCAAGCCCTATGCCCAGGCCTATCAGCGCGGAGTGAAAATTATCGGTGCAACCGCCCACTATGTTACAGAAGAGCTGGACGGTGGTCCCATTATTGAGCAGGACGTGCAGCGGGTCAGCCACAGCGATGACGTGAACGAGCTAAAACGCATCGGGCGCACCATTGAGCGGGTCGTTCTGGCCCGGGCGGTCAAATGGCATATCGAGGACAGAATTCTTGTACATCATAACAAGACAGTGGTTTTTAATTAATTGGAGTTTCTCCGGTGAACAGGCAGTAGTCATGCTGTATTTTGATAGTGTTTGCCGTTCACCGGAATCCTTCTCCTGCCGGGAGCTTACTCCCGCAGTATCCTCAAGTACAGCAACCTCACATTGATAATCTAATACTTTTCTCAACCACAACAGGTGAAAAAGCATTTTACCGGACATTTTGGCGCACTATGCCAAAGTGTATTTTGTCGTGTTCACTAACTCATTTATAAGGGGGTAAAAAGCTTGGTTTCACAGCGGGGACATTTGTTAAGACGCAATTATTTATTTGCTTTTCTCATTTTACTTATCGGCTTCGGCGGTCTGCTCGGCTACGATCTGTACTTCAAGCCGTACGTGCTGTCGCAGACTGTAGTTAAGATCAAAGTGGCCCAGGATAGCTTTTTGCCCAAAAATTATGAGCTTAAGCCAAGCGACCTTTATCTGGATTCTGTCCAGACCAAGGATATTCCTTCAGGGGTAATTACGGACATCAGTCAGGTGGAGCATAAGATCACTAATGTTAATTTGACGAACGGAAGTATTCTGACGGCAGCTCTTGTGGATGTCAGTGATTTGGAGCCGCAGCAGGATGAGGGGATTTTCCCGATTCCCAAGGAAGCGATCTATGCGATCAACGGCTCACTGCGCAGCAGAGACAAGGTGGATATTTATCTCGTCGAAGGCGATTCGGCGGATCAGGCGCGGAATAGCGGATATAGAGCCTCAGTCGCAATCCCAGGTGACGGGAATTCCGGCACAGAGGGTTCAACAGCGGGGACAGGAGCCTTAGAATCACAGCCTTCCGCCCCTCCGCGCAAGGTGTTTCTCACCGGAGTCACTGTTAATTATGTAAGAACTGAAGACAACAACGATGTCCAGGATTCCGAGAACGGCAACACAAACAACCGCTTCACCTCAACCGGCAAGGTAGCTGCACCCGAACTGAAGCTGAAAAAAAGTGACGGCGAACGGCTTGGACAATATCTGGAGCAAGGTAAAAAGCTGTGGATTGTGCGTGTTGAGTAAAAGGGAAAGGAGGAGATTGAAATGAAAATATTCAGTTTTGGGATGGATCAGCTGACCATCAATGAGATCAAGCTTGCCGGGTTTACAGTGGTTACGCAAAATGTCCTGCCCGAGCCTTCCCAGACTCAGGGGCAGATGCTAATGGTTACAAGCGAACAAGTGCCCGTTACAGGCTTAAGTGAACTGCGGCAGGGTTATCCGAACTCCTCCATATTATATATTTACCGGCAAAAGGGGGTGAGGAGCTATCAGTCTATTCATATGTTATGTGAAAGTCTGGGGATATTCTTTATCCCGCCCCGTGCGACCTCTTCAGCGATAGTGGAGAAGCTGCGCTACATCCTGGAGGAGGAGCGCGATGAGCGCAGTAATCTCGTCGGATTTTTTGGCTCCGGTCCAGGAATCGGCTGTACGAGTATCGCCAAACTGTTCGCCCGGCGGATTGCCGCTGCGGGACAACGTGTAATTCTGCTCGGACTTGATCTGTATGATCCCGGATTTGACCGTAAGACGGCCATCAGCCTCGACAGGCTGCGCCCCCGGATGACCGGTAAAATGCTCCAGGCAGCGGATTTTGAAGGTCTGGTTAAGCAGGAGGGGTACGCGTATTTGCCGGGCAATTTTGATTATTTAAGTGTTCAGGATTACCAGGAGGAGGAGATTGAATATCTGCTTACCCAAGCGGCCGGGAATGCCGATGTGGTAGTCGCCGACTTCGGGTCCATTCCCGAGAGTGCCGCATGGTATGTAGGAATGCAGAAAACGGCACTGCGCATGATGGTTACGCATCCGAAGCATGAGTACCGCCTTCAACCGCTCATGGAGCTTGCCGGACACATGGATCTGCATCCGCAGGATTTCCAGTGGATCATCAACCGCAGCAATGTGGAGGAAATGAGCTCACCCAAGAATTTGGCCCTCCGCTTCGGTAGTGAGATTTTACTTGAGTTGCCCTATTACCAGCCATTTCACGACAGCCTTCCACTGGGCAAAAGAGAGCTGCAGCAGGTGGACGACAAGGTTCACGCGCTGCTGGTATCTCTCGGTATGGCGCCGGAAGCCCGAAAGAAGGGGATTTTTCAATGATTGAATATCGGGATGAGGTATGGCCGGCAAGTTGGAAGCAGCAGAAGGAGACGAAGCTTGAAGTCGAAGGGCTGGAACATGTACATGAGCCGTTACGGCTGCCGATTCTACAGGATAACCATAGGCTGTTTTCCCTGAAGCAAAAAGTGCTGAGTACCAGCAAGCCGGGCAAGGAGGACTTTTATGGTTTCCTGCAAAAAATGAAAAATGACATGAACGCCGAGCTGGAGCGGGAGGACGACGGGTACTTTGAGTTAAATGCAAAGGCGCTGATCGGTGATCCGCAGGCCGTCAGCTTTTTCATGAATGAGATCGAGAAATATCTGCGCAAAACACCGTTTACCGGCAAAGTGCCGGATGCCTACGGGACAGCGGCAGAAGCGCTGTTTCACGAATGGAAAGGATTTGGACCTGCCTACCGCTGGTTCACTGACCGGGCCTATAGCGAATCTACCGGGCTGCAGATGATCGGACGGCAGATTTTTTACAATCATCGCGGGAAATTTGTAGTGTATCCCTATGAGATGCCTTCACTGGACCGGGTCGAACAGCTCAAACGTTCCTTACTGAAAAGCGACCCCAACAAAAAACTCAACAAGGATAACCCCTCCGTCGAGTTCAAAATGGATGACCCCCTCTGGCCCGGCCGCTTCATCCGGCTCGCGATTTGGGTATCGCCCAGGGTGTGGGAGGGATTCACCACGATCTCGCTGCGGCGGCAGGTAGTGGAGTTCCTGGATCTGGAGGATCAAGCCGGTACTGAATGTATCCCTGCAGAAGCTATTGATCTGATCCGCGCGCTGTCGGGTACGTTCCGCAACACCATTATCGCCGGTGCAGTCGGATCGGGCAAAACCACTTTCGCCAACACGGTTGTCGGTGAGCAGCTTCTCGGCTCTTCTTCCTGCATGGGAGTCGTGATGATCGAAAAGCATCCGGAGTCGATTTTGCCGTATCAGATCAAAGGCCACCGGATTATCCCGATTCAGGCAGCCAACGAGGAATTGATGGAGGTCGGAGTGGAGTCGCTGCGGCATGATCCGAACATTCTTTATATGACGGAAATGCGGTATAACGAATGGGAATTTTATCTGTGGAGCGGTGAAAAGGGCTATGACGGGATTACAGGAACCTTTCATACGGTGGATTCGGAAGACATTCCTTATCAGGGCGCTTTTGCGGTGTCCACCCGGATCGGCGGCAGCCTGAAGGGCCATCTGATCTCTGCGCTGAAGTCCTGTGAGCTGGTGTTTATTCTGGAAAGTGTAGCGGACGGGAAAAAACGGCTGGCCCGGATCTCCGAGGTGTATTATGACGAAGCAGCCAACTCCGTATTTGCCAATGATCTGATGCGCTGGGAAGAAGAACAATCCGCCTGGAGCTATAATGACAAGCTGACGGCCGGCCTGATGCGGAAAATGAAGAAGAAAAATCCGCGCGCTTCGCGGGTGCTCCTGCAGGAGCTTGGGCATCTGGCTGCGCTGAAACCAATGGACGGGCCGCTGAAAGAGAGTCTTAAGTCAAAGATTGTCCTGAACGAATAAAGTGAGGGGGGAGAGCTCATGGGGCTGTTATTTTATGTGCTTCAGGTTGTCTTTCATCTATTGATTGCCGGTGGCCTGTGGCTGCTGGTGAAGCCGCTCATTGAGAGGCATTTAAGGCAGCTTGGACAAAAGATCGACCAGCGGATGAGCCTGCGGATCAGTCTTTTTGGTAAAAAGGTCAGCAGCAATAAAAAGCGGAGGTGGCTGTACCGGCATTTGGACGATCTGCTCTATTTTGCTAAGCATAAGTATGAGCCGGGGATTAGTGTTACGCGTTTTTTGATTCGCACGTTGTTTCTGTTCAGCGCCGTGTTTCTCTCGGGAATGCTGACCCTAAGCGAACTGCCGGGGCATTTGAACTTCAGTAATCCATTTTTGGAGGGCATCAGCTTCGATGAACGGATTCCGGTTCAGGGGACTTGGCGCTTTCCGCTCTTTGTTGCAGTCATCGCAGCCAGTATTCCTTATTTGCGGACGCGATACCTCTATGCTCAGCGCAAGGTGCGCGGGAGTTACGATCTACTAGATGTGATCAAAATCGCTACCAAATTCACTCACCTGTCGGTAGACTCGATTTTAACCAAAACCGCTGAATTCTTAACGGAAGAAAGTGTGCTGAAAACCCCGCTTAGACTACTGGGAGCAGTCTTCTCTAACTACAGTAATGAGCGGGAGCTGACCCGTGAGGCCGAGCGGTTTGCGGGGGCTATTGGAACTACCTTTGCCGTGGAATTTGTCTCGGATTTGCTCTACTGCGAGAAAGAGGGCACCCGTTATCTGAAGAACACGCTTATGATGCTAAGCCGCTCCATGGAGCAGCAGCGGGAGACGATCCTGACAGTGAAGGCGGGCAGCAGGGACGCGATCAGTCTCGGGCTGTACGGCAATCTGGTGGTTCTCGTGTCATCCGTCGGAACATTTATTTACATGCTGAAGCCGGATGTTTATTTCAAATTGCAGTTTCAGACCACTGTGGGTTTGACGTTTTTGATGATTATTATTGCTGGACTGTTCATCTCTTTCATGATCAGTACCATACTCGCCAGGCCAAAGCTGGACTACCACTAAGGTGATGAATGAATTATGGACAGACTCTTACTTTTAATTGCTGTACTCGGAATTGTATATCTTTCGTTGCTGGTGTTTGTGAGCAGCAGTTCCAGACAGGAACGTTATCTGCTTCGGCTGGGTACCAGGTGGAAGATAATCGGAGAACGGATGCACAACGAGCGGCTGCAGCTGCTGTTGAATAACAGCGGTCTAACCCTTTCTGCAGGCAAAATCACACTGTTCCGCTATTCGGCCGCATTGATTTATTTGTTGGTTCAGGGGGCAGGAGATTTCCTGCGTTCGGAGGTTTTTTCTATCTATGATCTGCTTGTTGCTGTTCTGATTCTGTTGATCACCAGTCCGTTAAGATATCTTCCGCTGGGGTGGCTGCTCGCCTGGCTTCATCAGAAGACCCTCATTCAAAAAGACGGTGAGTTGATCTCCTTCATCCGGCTCTATGAGAACAATCGGCTGCGCAAACGGGGTTACGTGCAGTTTGGAGCTTTTTGCGCCGGAACAGCCGGACATTTCAATTACATTCGCCAGGATCTGTATGAGCTGTCCGAACGTGCTGTTGATGAGGGTACCGAACGGGCGATTGAATGGTTCTGCGGTAAATTCCCGGACAACCACGCTTTTATCAACGATATCCGTTCCATTCTGCTGGCTACGGAGGGGATGGACGATGATACGGAAGCAGCCAATTATTTGCGGGAGCAAGGCAAGATCATTACCAAGATCTCCAGTGATCAGTATTTGAAAAAATGGTCCTTCATCGGAGACGTCTCTACCATCATCAACGTGATTCCCTCCATCGCCACTTTCCTAATGATTGTGTCGCTGGCAATGCAGTACATTTTGCTAATCAAAGGCAACTTCAATGGGGTGGGGATGTTTCAGTGAGTGGATGAATTGCATCGTATGAAATTTTCTATATTCAAGAATCATTTAAAAATATAAAATGAAAAGGGAGATATTAACAATGAAAAAAGACGCCATTTCTACTGGATTGTTCATCGCTATCGGATTCCTGTGTGTTGCCATCGTAATTGCCATTTTGATTCCGGTTGTTCGGGATGTCATTAACTCTGCGGACGACAACAGACCAACCATTCCAGGTGTCACTATGGTGCAACCGGTAGAGTCCGGACCATCGGCTACACTTGCCCAGACCCAGTTCCACACTTCGGTCTAATCACGATGAAAAAAGACTCCATCTCAGTTGCCATGTTTCTGGCTATCGGCTTTGTGATTGCAGGCATGTTCATCGCAGCGGCAACTAACATTATCGGCAGCAGCCAGGACGATATCATTACACACACCAAACAAGTCGAGCAGTATTAAGAGGGGGCGTAGGCATTGAAAGCTACCGTTCTCCGGGCATTATTCATGTGGCTTGTCTTGTTCATTATCCTGCAGCCCATCTTCACCTACATTGATTATCTGCTCGATTTGCAGGTCAAGGCCAATACCTCCTATATTACGCAAAAAGCGGCAACGGAGGGGATGGTCACGGCTTCAATGAAAAGTGAGGTCATCGCGAATCTAAAGGCTGTTGGATTTCCTGAGGCTTCGATTCAAATCACAAGCAGCACGGAAACTGTTCAGGAACGCAAGCGCCGCATGGATGTGTATATCTCAGCACCACGTATGAATCTTTTCCCGTATAATTTTTCCGGAGTGGCCCAGCCCACACGTTATTACGGGCACGGTTCTATCATGAGTGAGTATCTCGACTGATTAAGGGATGAACCTAATCTATGGACTATATTATTAAGCTGGCGTTTGTTCTACTGATCTTCGTCTATTCCTGGTTTTTTCAGATTCAGAATCAGGAATGGGACATGCTGCGCAGCATGCTCAAGGATGCTAATAACATAGCCGTCCATGACGCATCACAGGAGCTTAATGAGTCCGCACGGGCACAAGGCCGTCTGATCATCGATCCGGCTGAAGCTTTTGCCACATTCCGGCAATCCCTTCAAGCGAATCTGGGACTGGACGACGGCCTGTCCCCCCTGGCGGGCAGCAGGCTTCAAACTCAAGTGAAAATTGTAAAGTTCGACATAGTCGATCAATCCAGCGGAGTTACTTTTCCTTTTCTCTACGAGGATAGCAACTATGGCATCACTAAATACATACAAGGTCCGTCCGTGATCGCTGTCATCGAGACGGCCCATCCGGTGCTGATCTCCCGGGCAAAAGTTCAGGAGGCCATCATCGTTCCTGCTGTGCAGGAGTACAAGATGAATGATTAATCACACAAAAATATTAAGGGGGAATTCAAAAATGAAAAAAACAATGATGAAATCAGTTCTGGCAGCGGCGATGTTGGCGGGTGCAGTGGTGGGGCAGGGGAGTGTTTCGAATGCTGCGGGCACGACTCCCGCGGTTGCTGCCGCTACTGCCGTGCCAATTATGAGGGATAATCTTGCGAAGTATGGACTTGTAAAAGATGTGGAGTTGCCGGTTACTGTGACGGCTGGTGGATTGAGTTATACGTTGGAGAAGATCATGATTTATGAAACAAAGTCGGATATGGCCCAAGCGGTGATTAAGAAGTATGGATATACTGGAACTGAAGATCAAAAATATTTCATTTGGACGAAAATTACAATTGTGAATAATAGTAAAGCTCTTGTCCAGTTTAGTTCTAAAGACTTGAACAGTAAGTGGAGATTTAATTTTGGCGAAGAAGCATGGACACGGATGCCAGAGAAATTGGCGGAAAAAACGAACAGTACAGTAGCGCTATGGGGCTGGGAGCTTGCTCCAGGTAAAAAGTTATCAACTTATCAAGCTTACAGCTATGATGGGGATTTCAAATGGTTTTATGTTTCTCTGAGCAATAAAGGTGCTAAGGCATACTTGGATGTGGTGAAAAATTGATTAAAAAATCTTTGATTATCAGTTTTTCCATGGCCCTCTTTTTAGCATTATTGGTACCATCGTTAACTTATTCAGCACAAGACCCGAATGTAAAGTCAACCTCAGTAGCTATTCCCGTCAACATAGGGTTGACGGGTTCAGGCAATGCAGCTAAGAGCTTTTCCTTGGATCTTCCAAGCGGTTTAACAACGTCATCCATTAAGACCAGTACATTGAAATATTCCGGAAACAACACCGTGATTGATAACATCGGTGTCGAAAATGGAAAAATAAAAATCAATCTGAAGGGGAATGAGAAGGCGGAGAGATTTTCAGTTAAAGGGACAGATGGTCGCTTTACAGAGAACTTTCTAACTGTCCCTGGAAACTCTATATGGCGTTATTCAGACGGACGACGTTGGCAAATTAACGATTATGACGAGAATCGTGGGGTTAACTTCAGCTACAACGTTAACGCGACGGATTCACTGACGCCTTCCGGAGAACCCCCAAAACGAACTGTTACAACCAAAGCGGATCCAGTTGTCCCTAGTACAGCTACCTGGTATAAGGACGAGGCAAACAAAATAGATTACAGCAGTGTTATTCCATCCAGCATCCAAATTGTAGCTCTTCCCTTGATTAATGGTTCGGGTTCAGCAACAGTACAGAATAACAAATTTTCTGTGTCACAGACAATTCCCTCCAATAATTTTGTTGCAGAGAAAGTCTCTGACAGCTTCGAAAAAGGACCATGGGTATTAGGGCGCTTATATTATGCCAATGTTCCATACTACTTCTCTGGCCAAGCCCAAGTTAAATCTTACAGCTACGCCGGAACAGTAACCTTCGACTACAAACTCCCTACTGAGCCTACACTAACAGGCGAAGTAGGGCTTATTGACCCCAACCCCAATCCGGCGAGAGCAAGCGGGAGCGATATTCCCGTGAAAATATCCATTAAAGGATTGCTTTCGGCTTATCAAAATTCGTCTAACATCGAGGAATGGGTATTTTTTGCAAAGGAAACCGGTAACGAGGCTTCTTTAAAAACCAAGAAAGATCAAGCGAAAGTTTTCACCAGCCAACAGAGTTTTGATTTTCTGATCAGTAAAACCAAGACCAATGTTCCGAATTTCACACAAAATTACACATTAACTGTAACAGTGCGCTTTGCACAGCCGGTTATCACTGCAGGAGGCAGCGTATCCTCTCTAAGCGAGACCTTCACCATTAATGCAAGTACGTACACGGGTCCGGGCCCCTCCACTACGCCACCACCTACTTCAGGACCGGGTGAGTTGTATCCGCCATTCGCCCGAATTACGGCGCCTACCAAAGTAAAAGGTGGTCAAAGCTTTATCGTTTCTGGTGCAAATTCATTCGATAAAGACGGAACTATTGTTTCGTATAAATGGGAGCAGCCGAATGCGAATGAGGCGTTGTACGGTAAATCCAGTGATACCAGCTATCCGTTATCTCTGATTGGGACAACACAGACCATCACCCTTACGGTAACCGACAACTCCGGATTAACAGGTACGACCTCACAAGATGTAGAGGTGGTGGCTCCTGTTCCAGCCCCCTATTTGACTGTTGGTGGAACGCTGAAGGAAAACCGCAAGGTTTCCCTGCATAATGAAACAAGGGTTGGACCCGATGATTTTCCTCTTGTCCCGGCAAAAACGAAATTCAAAATTGAATGGTTAGAGGGGAACGGAAGCAATGCAGATATTAAATATAGCGGAAGTTTGATCGGCATCGACGATGTGGATTTTCTAGTCAAATCGCCAGGGAAATATCGGGTCAGCCTGTATGTTGAAAATACAGCAGGGTATGGAGCTACAGCTACCAGGACGCTAACTATTTCACCAGACGAAGCACCTATACCGTATATATCCATTCCTTCCGGAGCTTATAGAGATCCCAGTGATGGGAACAGGGCCAAAGTAGTGCTTGATGATTTATCCATTTCTCCGGATTTTGATTATTTAGCCCATCGTTTTTGGCAGTACCGGTACGACAGCGATAATGACGGAAACTTTAACGAAGAAAATTGGGTAGTGATTAGCGATGCTAACCTTGACCGGGTGACTTTTTATTTGACTGAGGTAGGAAGATACGAGTTTCGGTTAACATTGACTGAGGAATTTGGACAACCGACGATTGATAAATTTGTGACTGCCGCAGATCGTCGAACGGCAAATACGGATTCACAGGCAACCACCGAAAAAATCATAACAGTATACAATCGAAAACCAGTTACAGACTGGACCTGGTAGGAGTTGATTGACATGAAGCATTTGAAAAATCATTTATCAGTTCATATTAGAGTGTTAGTGGTAATCACTCTTATCCTTTCGTCTGTTTTAGGTGGGATTGGGAATGGGAATAAAGCTAGTGCATTAGATACTTCCATTGTAGAGTACATGGACTACCACCAGCCAGCCCGGGATCTTACTGGAGATAACGATTGTGAACAATACGCCGATAATCCCAATTGGTTGTATAGAAATATTTGTTACAGTGTAGACTCGAATGCAAGCATACATGTGAGTGCATATGATGTCACAAATATCAAATACAATACCGTAACACGTGAATTTTCTTATCACATGAGTGCAATGACAGCTAGCATCGAAACGACGAGAAAATATACGACTGCTCACGGATATGATCTGAATTTTGCTTACGTCCCCAACCCCGACACAGATGGTTTGCCAATGCGTAATGAGCATTTAGTTGAAGGTGATGGTATTAACGAAAATGGAGATCCATTTACGTATGACGGCAAAGACTATCCATGGTGGTATAATCGAACGGATCAAACTTTTTTAGATTCTGCCGGAAACGGTTTGTCCATGGTGGATAGTAGTCCGTGGTTTCCCCACTCTCAAAAAACGTACTCGTGGGCTGCCCGAGACTTTAAATCCACCCTGAAATATATTACAGTCCCCAAGTATTTGAATATAAATTTGAATCTTGGTGACTTTTGGTACAATGCTTATTCCGCTAGTTACTGGGTTTATTCTGGCGTGAAGGTTCCTTTGATAAAAAACAGCGCACCTATTATAAGTATTACTACGCAAAACAATGCCGTTATCTATAATGAATCGGGCAGCAGCACATTAAATGTACAAGGATATGTACAGGACGCAGATAATGATACGGTAAGTGTCATTGTAGAGGTCCCAAACATCTTCTACAGGAAAATTAATGTAGCGAATACCTTGTCTCCTCAATATTTTTCAGTCCCCATCGATGCTGTTGGCGATTCTCTTTCTCCAGGTACTTATACAGCAACCGTCACAGTTGTAGACAAGTACAATTTCAAAGATTCAAGGCAAGTGTCCTTCATCGTCAAAAATAAATTAAAGAACAAGTTTTATTATTTAGTTGGAACGCCGTTTGAAATTAATTATTCTTACGAGGATTATGAGAGTGATCCCTTCCATTCGGTGCGGTTCAGGTATGATCATGATCCCAGCTTTTTCGACAACTCCCAGGGGACCTTACCGGACTCCGGCCTATGGCGATCCTCCATGTACAATGCTTTTAATTATCCAGGCTGGTACAATGCAACCGTCCAGGTAAGGGATAATCCGAAGAATGATACCTTTGATGAGTTCCGGATGTGGAGTGGAGATAACAATTCAAGTTTAGTGTTTTTAATACACCGTAAGCCCACAGCTTTATTTTCTGCTAAGGTAATTGGAAATACAGTTCAAGTGGTGGATAACTCGTATGATATCGATCATACCACAGCCTCCAATAAGGGCTTGATTACCTGGCAATGGCAGTGGCGAAAGGTGGGGAACGAGGTCTGGAATGACGGAATCCTTACCTCGTTGCCATCATGGGATGCTTATGAAATGCGGTTAAGGGTGCGAGATATGGACGGGCCTTCAGGGATAGGAGTGTGGAGTGACTGGAAGACGCAGCTGCTGGGAACGGGTTCGAACCTGCCGCCCGTTGCGAACTTCATTATTACCCCAATTACTTCAAGCTATCGCGGCAGTACGACGATCACCGATAAATCCTATGACCCAGACAATAATGGAATTGATACCCATGAATGGACCATCTACAAGAATGGAGCACAGATATATCACTATTATGGATCTCCAACCATACCACCAAGCCTCACTAATTATGGGACAGGCAACTACCAAGTGGTATTACGGGTCCGGGATACGCTCGGGGCATGGTCTGATAATTACTCGCAGTATGCCTATGTCCTGAATAATGCACCAATAGCGAAGTTCCAGATGCCGCCACAGGTGTACCGTGATTCAATTGTCACCATGGATAATCTTACACCGGACCCGGACGCAGATGGAGATACGCTGAGCTATACATGGTATGGGAAATACAGCAACAAGAGCTACTACTATGCCGGCAGCAACCGAAATCAGTCCGTCAGTATTCGGAACCTAATTCACTCGCAAGGGATATCGGATAAAACTGCTGTCTCAACAAATTGGGAAATGCGCTTAAATGTCAGCGATGGTGTGAACACAAGCTATGCAACGCAGGTGTTTGAGATCCTTAACCATGTGCCGACTGCCGAAATTATAGGTCCAGCAGCGGTTTCACAGTACAGCACGATAACGTACAATTCTGGAGCTACGGATGAAGACAGTTCAGATTTGAACAGCCTGAAATATTATTGGAGATTGACGGATGTGGATGGAAAAGAATCGATAGTAACCACTAAAAGTGTAACTTTGACGTTCGATGATCCAGGTGTCTATACACTGACCCATTGGGCGGTGGATCAGATTGGAGATAAAAGTAATATTGCAAATCTGAAGGTCACGGTTGCGCCAAACCTTGCGCCATCCATGACATTAACATCTCCAGCCGGTACTCCGGGAAATCCTACGGTACTGGATGCCGAATTGCAGGGAGATCCGCTGATCAAATGGAACTACAGTGATCCGGAGAACGACCCACAGGAGAAATACCGGCTGGAGTTCTATTTCACCAAAGATGATTTGCTGGCCAAAACGGTAGAGAATACGGATAGCGACGGAAGTGTTAGACAGTATCAAGCGCCTAACATGACGTTCGAGCGTTTTGTGAATTATTACTTGTATGGCCGTTCGTACTCTAAAAATTCCTGGTCGGAAAGCTCCAACGAAAAAGCTTTCATCATCGACAACCCGCCGCATCCGGGCTTTACCCTGTTCACAGATACCGGACGTGACGCGACTACCGTGCCTGTCTACCGGACAGATGTACTCCAGATTAAAAGTACAGCTACAGACGCCGATTTACCGAAAGGTGATAGCATTAAGCATCAATATTTCCTGAAGCCATCAGGTGGGGCGGAGAGCTTGGCGGGTACGCAGAGTGCGTTTACCAAGCAATTTAGTTCGAACGGTACTTTTACTCTTCGGCAGAGGGTTACGGATTCCTTGGGGCTGTACCGGGAACTGACTCAGACCATTACGGTTGTGAACCGTATCCCTACAGCTGATATCACATATCCGGCCAGCACCAGTCAGGCTAGTCCAACGATCGTCAGTACGCTGACTCCAATCATCAAATGGGAGTATCGTGACGAAGACGGAGATCAGCAGCAGCGTTATAAGGTAAGAATCATTAATCTGACTACCGGAGCGGTCACTGTGCAGTCCGGCGAACAAGCATCAAGCGATGAACAGTGGCAAATACCGTCCAGCGCCTTGGCGGAGAATCAGAAGTATGCTGCCGAGGTAGAGGTCTATGACGGCTTCAACTGGAGCACCGTGTCTCCCCGTAAATACTTTATGGTCAACCTGCTTACGGTTAAGGGAGGGGTGCAGCATACGGCAGAGTGGAATGCCAACCGACAATCCTATAATTTGAATAAAAGCGGGAGTGCAGAGAGTCCGCGGGGATATAGCGTGTATTGGGCGGGAGAACGCTTTGTGCTGCAAGCGAATGCAACCGGGCTGCCAGATACGATTAATGTAGTAATGTCTGGGGGGTATACAGTGCAGCTCAGTCCTACAGACAGCGGGAAAACGTTATGGAGCGGTGAATTATACGATCCCATGTTTGAAAAACTGCCAGACGGTCCAGTTACGTTTACTTTCACCGCAAAGAATGAGTATAACACCAAAATAGATGCGGTAACCGTTACCGTGCTGGGAGACTGGACAGAATACTTTCAGAGCCATAGGGTCAAATAGAACGTTGCGGATAAGCAAGTCTTAGCATTGTGAATTGTGAATTGTGAACCTGACCGATGTGAGGTATTCATTGTAAGCAGCAGCGTGCGGAGAGCGGGCGTTCAGACAACCCCTTCCGCACGTTCATCCTGCAGCCTTATCAATCTTGCCGCGACGGAAGCTGGAACTGCGGACCCTGAAGAAGGATGTACGCCGGAAGCATGGCCTGTCATTCTGTGTGTTCTGTGCATATAGTAGGACAGCTTACCGCTGAAGATTTTGTGCGCGCACAGAGAGTCAGCGAAATCTTCGGGAGTCACGAAGCAGGAGGGCTTGGCTACTGGATGAACAGCAGACTCTTCGAACACAGAGGCGACAAAATGGGAGCAGAAATAAGCGTCTTCCCGGTTGATTTTTACATTCAGCAGAACACCGATCAAGCCTAACAAATGGTATTTGTAGCGGTCCTGGTGCTCCATCATGCCCTTCACGTGGTTGTACATCTTTTCGTATTCGTCCTTGCTCACTCTGAGCTGATAGATTGCACAGTCCGCACTGTTATAAAAGGGATGGATAAAGTCCTCGCGGATCAGTCCTGCGACAAAGGGATTATAGGCTTTTTTTCGCCCGAAGCTGTACACCTCTCGCAGTTCACAGTCGAAGGCAATCGAAGCATGATTGAGCTCGGCTTTGGTAAACCATTTAATGAGCCCGCTAAAGGCAGTGCCCGTTCCGGTAAGCACAACGTAGATATTATGATTTGCAGTCATTTTCGCGATTCCTTTCTGCTGAAAATATGAATAATTTGGTATAACCGCTCACTTAAGTAGTTCCATCTTACTGTATATTCCAGCATTGTAAAACAAACTTTAGTCTAATTCCGGTACTGGACCAAAGCCTAAGTTGTAGACTGGTCTTATGTATATTGCAGAACATTTAAGAGGATCGCTCCTCCGTTATATCTAAAATAAAACGTTTTCATTTATGAATCTATCATACTCTATTTTTGCTCTGGCAGCCTGTTCTTTTCAAAGTACGGGCTGTTTTTTACTGCTCTTGTGGGGGAGTGAACTGTTGTGAAACACTGGAAAATTGATGCATAGATTAGACTGAAACCGCAAAATATAAGCTGTTCGAACATAGAGTTTGCAAAAACAATTGGAAATGCTTCCACTTTAGTGATACAATAATAGTCAAAATGACATTCTTGAATTCGAGGAGGATTATTTTCATGACTGAACAGGCAAAAGAACAAGCCATCCACAAAAAAGAAAACTCCACAGTGGACAACCTGGCCATCACGACGATCCGCACGCTTGCTATCGATGCGATTGAAAAAGCAAATTCCGGACACCCGGGAATGCCGATGGGTTCAGCTCCAATGGGGTATCAGCTGTTTGCGAAGACTATGAATCATAATCCGGAGCACCCGACCTGGGTTAACCGTGACCGCTTTGTATTGTCTGCCGGACACGGTTCCATGCTGCTGTACAGCCTGCTGCACCTGAGCGGCTATGATCTGCCGATGGAAGAATTGAAGCAATTCCGCCAATGGGGAAGCCTGACACCGGGACATCCGGAATTCGGTCATACTGCAGGTGTTGATGCTACTACCGGTCCGCTGGGTCAGGGTATCGGGATGGCAGTAGGGATGGCAATGGCTGAGGCTCAGCTGGGCGCTACCTATAATAAAGGCGAACACAATGTAATTGACCATTATACGTACGCAATCTGCGGCGACGGCGATTTGATGGAAGGGATCTCTTCCGAATCTGCTTCGCTTGCCGGCCATTTGAAGCTCGGCAAACTGATTGTCATGTACGATTCCAATGATATCTCGCTGGACGGCAAGCTGAATCTTGCGTTCTCCGAGAATGTTGCCAAACGTTTTGAAGCTTATGGCTGGCAGGTTCTGCGTGTGGAAGACGGCAACGACCTTCCTGCACTGGGCAAGGCTATTGGTGAAGCACAAGCCGACAGCAGCAAGCCAACACTCATTGAAGTGAAGACGGTTATCGGCTACGGCAGTCCGAACAAACAAGGTAAAGGCGGCCACGGCGGTACTCACGGTTCCCCGCTGGGAGCAGATGAAGCGAAGCTGACGAAGGATTTCTACAAATGGGTATATGAAGAAAACTTCTATGTGCCTGATGAAGTCCGTGCCCGTTTTGCTGAAGTGAAGGAAAAAGGCATTGCAGCCAACAAAGCATGGGACGAGAAATTCGCGGAATACAAAAAAGCATACCCAGAGCTTGCAGCACAGTTCGAAACGGCTCTGAAGGGTGAACTTCCTGAAGGCTGGGATGCGAATCTTCCATTCTACAAAGCTGAAGACAAAGCAGTGTCCACCCGTGTTGCCTCCGGTAATGCCCTGAACGGACTGACTGCGGGAGTTCCTCAGTTGGTGGGCGGTTCTGCCGACCTGGAAAGCTCGACAATGACTCATCTGAACGGTCTCGACCAATTCACTCCGGATTCCTACGATGGCCGTAATATTTATTTCGGTGTACGCGAGTTCGGTATGGCTGCGGCGATGAACGGGATTGCCCTGCATAGTGGTCTCAAAGTATTCGGCGGTACGTTCTTCGTATTCACCGACTACCTGCGTCCGGCGGTTCGTCTGGCTTCGATTATGAAGCTTCCGGTAACTTATGTGCTTACGCATGACAGTATCGCTGTTGGTGAAGACGGTCCTACGCATGAACCTATCGAGCAGCTCGCTTCCCTGCGCATCATTCCGGGCCTTACAGTGATCCGTCCGGCTGACGGCAATGAAACCTCTGCCGCTTGGGCCTATGCAATGGAAAACACTTCAAATCCGGTAGCGCTGGTGCTGACCCGCCAAAACCTGCCGATCCTGCAAGGCACGGTAGACGGAGTGCGTGATAACATCAAACGCGGCGGATACGTGGTTTCCGATTCCAAGAACGGTACACCGCAGGCACAAATTATCGCAACAGGCTCCGAGGTTCAATTGGCAGTGAAAGCACAGGCTGCTCTTGCCGAAGAAGGCATCGATGTCCGTGTCATCAGTTTGCCGAGCTGGGATCTGTTCGAGAAGCAAGATAAAGCCTACCGTGATTCCGTTATCCTGCCTGAAGTCAGAGCGCGGCTGGCTATCGAAATGGCGCAAACCTTCGGCTGGGAACGTTACACCGGCGACCAGGGAGATATCCTGGGCATAACAACGTTTGGCGCTTCCGCACCTGGCGATACTGTAATCAGAGAATATGGCTTTACGGTTGAAAATGTAGTCAGCCGCGTGAAGGCCCTGCTATAATAGACGGATTAAGGACAAAGGGGAGAATAAGCAGATGAGTCAGTTCACCAACGCGACAATTCAAAAAGCAGCTAATATTTATTACGATGGAAAAGTTACCAGCCGTACAGTTACTTTGCAGGACGGCACCAAGGTGACGCTCGGCATCATGCTGCCTGGAGTGTATGAATTCGGTACCGAAGGCCCTGAGACGATGGAAATTCTGTCCGGCGATCTAAAAGTGCTGCTTCCCGGCTCAGACATTTGGAAAGATATCAAGGGCACAGACACCTTCCACGTTCCCGGCAACTCCAAGTTTTCGCTGGAAGTATTCGCATTAACTGATTATTGCTGTTCTTACCCGGTTTTGTAATTCAAGCCAAGGAATGAAGAGTGTCCCGACAGCTCCGGCTGCTGGGACACTTTTTTTGTTTCACGCAGATAAATCTACTAATTCTTAATATTGACGATATGGGTACATTTTCATATACTTCCACTAGCTACGAGAGAGGCTAGAGTGCCTCAAGCAGATAGAATGGGAGATGGAAATGTGATAAAGTCAGGGTTTTGCAAGGAAATACATAAGGTTACGCTATTTTTATTAAGTTGTATATTACTAGTCTCTTTGTTCGTTACTACCGGACCAGCACAGGCATCGGCAAACCTTGTGAACCCCAATCAGGTATACTCCTATACGGTAATGCAAAGGGATATTGAGAGAGTTGTGAAGCAATACCCCGACCTCGTATCTTATGAATCACTGGGACAAACCGCATATGGGCGGCAATTGTTTGCAGTGAAGTTAGGGAGAGGGGAATCCGTGCTGTTTCTTAACGGTTCTCATCATGCCAGAGAGTGGATGACAAGTTCTCTGTTGATGAAAATGATCGATACTTATGCTGAGGCCTATAACAGTAATAGTAAAATCGGTGATTACAACGTACGCAGTTTACTGGATGAAGTCAGCATTTGGATCGTTCCGATGGTAAATCCGGATGGAGTTACATTATCTCAACAAGGTACAGCAGGGTTGCCGGCAAGTCTAGCCCAAACACTGCGTCAATATAACGGAAACAGCACGAACTTTACCCGCTGGAAAGCAAATATGCAGGGAATTGATCTTAACCGCCAATATCCGGCAAGCTGGAATACGATAAAGAATGCGGCCAAGTATCCTTCGTATCAGAATTATAAGGGGCAGAAGCCGGGGCAAGCACCTGAAGTGCAGATGATGATGGATTTTACCCGTAAGATTGATCCGGAGGTTACCATTTCCTACCATAGCTCCGGTGAAATCATATTCTGGCATTTCAATACCTTGAACAGCAATCTGACCCGCGACAAAACGATGGCCCGGGCACTTGGCAACCTGACAGGCTACTCTCTGGTGACTCCGGAGAAGAACCCTTCGGGCGGCGGGTATAAGGATTGGTTCATTCAAGAGTATGGCCGTCCCGGGTTTACTATTGAGATTGCAAATTATGCCGGTGAGAGCAGTGTTCCGTTAAATCAGTTCAACAGGATCTGGTCTGAAAATAAAGAGGTTGGGCTGTATTCTGCAACGCAATCCTATTCTTTATGGCTTAAGAAGCAGACTATTCAGTATCTTCAGCAATCTATGAGTCTGGTAGGGGGAACAGTGCTATTTTCTTCAATAGGAGCGCAGGCGGGCGGTGTCCAGCTGCAACCGCAAAAAATTCATGTGATGGCCCGGAAGGGAGACTGGTATCAGGTTCAGGCCAATGAAGGACAGGGATGGATCCATCCGTCACCGGGAAAGCTGACGATCATCGAGGAGATCAAAGCAACTGCTGAATTAAAAGTAAGTTCACCTGCCTATAAATATCCGGATGCCTTCTCTCCTAAAGTGACTAGCCTCGCACCGCAAACTGTCGAAGTATCGGGAAGATGGGGAACCTGGCTGCTGGCCTCCACCCCAAGCGGAACCTGGTGGATTGACGGGCGTAAGGCAGAGCTCAAGTGGCCCATAGAGGATACTGGGCAAAATACGGCTACGGAAGTGGAGACATCCGGGGGAATACAGTTAGAACCTGTAACTACTCCGTAATATCAATCAAATTCATTACTGCTGCCGGGTTCGTTCATATTGAATCAGTGTTTCTCCACTAGGTTCGAGCGGAACCTCTGCGATCTGCACAAATCCCAGCTTTTCATAGAAATATTGGTTTCTGACCGCCCATGAAGGGGTATCCAGTGTCCATTTCTGCGCATTGGGGAAAGTGCTGAACAGGAAGTTGAATGCATCTTGCCCGTACCCCCGGTTTTGATATAGCGGGTCTATGAAGATACGGCCGAGATGATATTCCCGTTCATCCGGTGAAGCGAATACAAGCATTCCGCCGATGATAGAGTCATCTGCAAGCAGCTTGTAATATAAGCCCTTCTCCATCATCTCGCTTTGCCAGGAGCTGGAGCTATATCCCGGTGGTCCGTCTTCAGCTTTGTTCTGAAACCGCTGGGCGTCGTGATCAAATGTGGTTTTTTGGACTCTAGCTAACGCAGGAGCGTCTAACGGATCAGCTAACTGGATAAACAGCATATTGATTTCCTCCTTGGTATTTTAGCCATCAAAAGACGCAGCCTGAAATTCCAGCTGCGCCAAATTAAAACCTGAGTATGTGAGAAGAGACTGCTTATTCCTTGCTTGCGCCGCCGCCGATCTTCTGGCCGATCCATTCTTCATAGGATTTGACCACTGCGGACAGATCTTCGTCCCCGAAGCCGTGGTTGAACCCGGCCTGGAACATGCTTTTGGCTACGCCAAGCATAGGTGAGGGCACACCTGTAGAGTCACTGAGTGAGGAAGCCAGCTTGAGATCCTTCAGCATCAGGGCAAGGGAGAACTGGTTGCTGAAATCATTATCGATGATCTTCTGGCCCTTCAGCTCAGCTTGTTTGCTGCCGGCCGATCCGTTCTTCACCAGTTCCAGGAACTTGTCAGCGGGAACGCCCGATTTTACCGCGATGGAGAAGCCTTCAGCGAGCGCGACATTATGAATGCCGACCATAGCGTTATGTGCCAGCTTCGCAACTGCACCGCTGCCGTTACCGCCCATATGCAGCAGCAGTCTGCCCATGGAGTCGAAGATATCCCGGTGCTCTTCAATGACATCAGCACTGCCGCCAACCATGAATACCAGTGTGCCTTCAATGGCGGCGGGTTTGCTGCCCGTTACTGGCGCATCCAGGAACTTTCCACCCCGTTCCTCCACGGCTGCAGCGATTTCACGGGCCAAACCAGGAGATATTGTACTGGAATCGACTACGGTTGCGCCTGGTTTGATCACGTCCAGGATACCGTTTGCGCCGTAGAATACTTCACGGATAGAATCATCATTGCTGATCATGGTAATAATAATATCCTTGCCTTTGGCGGCTTCTTGAGATGTTGCAGCCACCTGGGCGCCTTCTGCCCGGAGAGGTTCGCTTTTGCTTGATGTCCGGTTGTACACTGTAACCCCAAATCCGCTGCGCAGCAGGTTGGAAGCCATGGGTGCACCCATTGTTCCGAGTCCGATAAAGCCGATCTGTTTCATTCCGTTTCCACCTTCGCTCTTTGTAATGGCATGCTTTGTTATATTCTATCACGCCCCCAGAGCTTGTTCCACACAACCGTGCTTTGCTCTAGCGGCAAGCGCTTCCACAAAACTTTCAAAAACATGGTTCTAAAGCCCGGGATGTGCCTTAAGACCTTGCCAGTACAGGCAAATTAAAGTATCCTATTATAAAGTTGTACCAAACGGTGTCAAATCTAAAGAGATATACAGGAGGTTACCAATACCGATGTCCAAGAAGATTAATTTTGACTACACCAAAGCCCTTTCCTTCTTTAGCCAGCATGAGATTGACTACTTTGCCGCCCCGGTGAAGCTGGCCCATGAGCAGCTTCATAACAAAAGTGGAGCAGGTTCCGACTACCTGGGCTGGATCGATCTGCCTACAGCGTATGACAAGGAAGAGTTCGCCCGTATCCAACAGGCTGCCAAGAAAATCCAAGGGGATTCCGATGTGCTTATCGTTATCGGTATCGGCGGTTCTTATCTGGGTGCGCGTGCAGCGATTGAAGCGCTCTCGCATTCCTTCTATAACAACCTTTCCAAAGACAAACGCAAAACACCGGAAGTTTATTTTGCAGGGAACAATATCAGCTCGACATACATCACACACCTGCTTGACCTCGTAGAAGGCAAAGACTTCTCCGTGAACGTTATCTCCAAATCCGGAACAACTACTGAGCCGGCAATCGCATTCCGCATTTTCCGCGCTGCGCTGGAGAAGAAATACGGCAAAGAAGAAGCTCGCAAACGTATCTACGCCACTACTGACAAGGAGAAGGGCGCACTCAAGAAGCTTGCGAATGAAGAAGGCTATGAGTCGTTCATTATTCCTGACGATGTAGGCGGACGTTATTCCGTGCTCACACCAGTAGGTCTGCTGCCAATCGCAGTGGCTGGAATCAACATCGAAGAAATGATGCAAGGGGCCGCAGCCGCAGCCGATGAGTTCAACAATCCTGATGTGGCTACCAACCAGAGCTATCAATATGCTGCAGTCCGCAATGCTTTGTACCGCAAGGGCAAGACAACGGAAATTCTCGTTAACTACGAACCTTCCCTGCACTTTGTATCCGAATGGTGGAAGCAGCTGTACGGCGAAAGCGAAGGCAAGGATTTCAAGGGGATTTATCCATCCTCCGTTGATTTCTCCACGGATCTGCATTCCATGGGCCAATTCATTCAAGAGGGTAACCGGAATATCTTTGAAACAGTAATTCAGGTCGAACAAGTTCAGCATCATGTGTCGATTGAGAATGATCCGGATGATCTGGACGGTCTGAACTTCCTGACTGGGAAGACCATGGATTTTGTCAACAAAAAAGCGTTCCAGGGTACGATGCTGGCACACACAGACGGACAAGTGCCGAATCTGATCGTGACCATCCCGGATCAAACGCCTTATACCTTTGGGTACCTGGTGTACTTCTTTGAAAAAGCGTGCGGAATCAGCGGATACCTGCTGGGCGTTAATCCGTTTGACCAACCGGGCGTAGAAGCATACAAGAAGAATATGTTCGCGCTGCTCGGCAAGCCGGGCTACGAGAAAGAAAAAGCAGAGCTCGAAGCCAGACTTACCGAATAGTATCACCGAACACCGCAGATTATTCATACAAGCAGTAAGCACCCGGGAGCAGTCCATAGGTAATCCAATACCATGGCCTGCTCCTAATATATATCAAGTTATTATATAGATGTTAGGAATGGAATAATGATGCTGGAACAATACCGGACGGTGCGCTCTCCCGGTTCCCGGGAAGTCGTAATCCGTAAGTCACGTTTTATCGGTCATGTTATGCCGGTAGAGAACGAAGAAGAAGCGGTTCAATTTATCGAGAATATCAAGAAGCAGCATTGGAATGCCACACATAACTGCTCTGCTTATATGATTGGTGAGCGGGACGAGATCCAGAGACAGTCGGATGACGGGGAACCGAGTGGAACGGCCGGTAAACCGATTTTGGAAGTAATTCGCAGCCAAAACGTTAAAAATGTCGCAATTGTGGTTACCCGTTATTTCGGAGGCATTATGCTGGGTGCAGGCGGATTAATCCGGGCCTATACGGACGGCGCTGTGCTGGCACTCGAAGCTGGAGAAGTGATCACCTGTGTGCTGAGGCGGGAGGTATTTGTTGAAATCGACTATACCTGGCTGGGCAAGGTTGAGAACGAGCTTAGAGGAAGAGGCATTCAGACGGGTGAAACTTTATTTACGGATAAGGTTACGCTGCTGTGTCTTCCACGCAATGATGATGGTGACGCATTTATGGCATGGATAACGGATCTTACCCAGGGGCAAGCACTGGTTACAGAAGGGCGGCGGCTTTACTACAGCGAAGGGGAATAAGATATGGCAAGAAGAGCAGTCGAGCAGGAGTTGTCGAGGGAAAGAATCCTGGAAGCGGCGAGGCATTTATTTATTACCAAGGGATACCGGGCCATATCGATGCGCAGCATTGGCCAGCATTTGGGGTACAGCCATGGTTCGCTCTATTATCACTTCAAGGAAAAGGCTGAGTTGTTCTATGCCATCGTCGTCGAGGATTTCAATCATGTAGCCACATTGCTGAATCAAGTCATGCAGACTCCTCCTGAAACGGGAATGACCCGGGTGGAACAGCTGATTCTGGAATTTATCCGGTTTGGCTTGGATCATCCTTACCAGTATGAAATTATGTTCATGATCCGTGACGAAGAACTGCTTGCTTATTGTCGTGCGGAACAGGGCCGATGTTTTGAGTTATTCGCAGGTATTGTACGTTCTCATATGAAGGAAGAGGGGTATGTGTCTGAAGACTGGCAGAGCATCCCGTTAACCTTGTTCTTGTCTGCACACGGATTTATTTCTTACTATATCCAGGATAAGGTATCCTTCGAAGATGTCAGGCAGGCTGCAATCATGCATGTCAAGGTATTAAGCCGCAGCTTGTAGGGCTTGTTTTTTTATCACTTATCAATTTAGCGCGTTGCATTGGTATTACTTTATTACTTTCAATAGTGAAAGCGCGAAGGCGGATCTCATAGGTGTAGGTGTATAAAAGGCGGCTCCCCGGGACTAGGCGGAGCCGCTATTTTTGTTAGGCAAGGAAGTGTTTGTGGAATTGGCGGTTAAGGCTGTCTTAGCCCTCAATAATCTTAAAATGGCATTGCCGCCGTCTGGGCCCGTCGAACTCACAGAAATAAATGCCCTGCCAGCGTCCCAGCAGCAGTGCTCCTTCATGAATAATTATACTTTGTGAGGGGCCGGCGGTGATGGATTTCAAATGGGAAGCCGTATTACCCTCTCCATGACGATATTTGGGATGCTCCCAAGGGAAAACCTCATCAAGCCTCATTAACACATCATGCTTGACATTAGGGTCGGCATTTTCATTAATGGCTATTCCGGCTGTGGTATGCGGGCAGTAGACGACGATGATCCCATTCTGTACACCGCTCTTTTTGACATAGGAAATGACTTCGCGGGTGATGTCCCGCAGTTCATCCCGTTTGCTGGTACTGATCTCCATAGTGTGTAGCATACCTTATCCCCTCTCTGTGTTGCCAATATACTATATTTTACCCCAAATCGGCATGAAAGTAATTGACGGGGCAAGGGGCATTTGGTAAAGTAGTGATAACTTTAAACCAAGTATATTAATAGGAATAATTATGGCTGTAAAGGCGAGTATACCGACCGGTAAGCCGGAGGTGGGGGGACTTATTCTTGAATACGCTGCTTAGACACAAGGGATGGACCTGGGGATTCCGCACGACGATACTTCTTTATTTTGTTGTACTGATTGTTCTGCCAATACTCGGTGTCTATTACAACTCATTCTCTCTGGGCTTCGGAAACTTTGCCGAGAGCGTCAGCGACCCGATTGCCTGGAAGTCGGTACTGTTGACATTGAAACTGGCCGTTATTGCTACAGTTATTAATGTTCTGCTCGGCACGATGATTGCCTGGGTGCTGATCCGCTATCAATTTCCCGGCAAGGCACTGCTGAACAGTCTTGTGGATTTGCCATTTGCGCTGCCGACAGCGGTTGGGGGGCTAATGATTCTGCTGCTGCTGGGTCCGGGAAGTCTGATTGGCGGAATGGCTGAAGCATTGGGATTTGAGATTGTATTTCACCAGCCGGCTATTGTGATTGCCATGGTCTTTGTAACTTTTCCATTTGTGATCCGTGCGGTACAGCCGCTGCTGGAAGAATTGGACCCCTCTGAAGAGGAAGCGGCCTATACGATGGGAGCTACACGCAGCCGGGTATTCCGGCAGGTTATTCTTCCTTCCATGGCCCCCGGGATGATTAGTGGCGGCATGCTTGCATTCTCCCGCGCACTTGCCGAATTTGGAGCTGTCGTGCTCGTAGCGGGTAATATTCCAGGACGGACACTAGTGTCCTCCGTGTTTATTTTCGGTGAAGTTGAAAGTGACAATCCGGTCGGTGCCGCAGCAGTATCCATCATCCTGTTAACCTTGTCCTTTCTCATTCTATGGCTGATCAATATGCTGCAGATGCGGGGGAGAAGAGCATGAGGAGACTTTGGATCGGACTGACTTATCTTGTGTTTTTCCTGCTGATTGCTGCACCTCTCGGGAAAATGGCGATCGGTGCCTTCAGTGAAGGCTTCGGCGGCTTCTGGGATGCCTTGACCCGGCCGGAGGCGCTGCACGCGCTGATGATGACAGGATTCGTCGTTGTGGTGGTCACGCTGCTCAATACGCTGTTTGGCATTATGATGGCCTTGTATTTGGTAAGGGCGAACTGGCTGGGCAGACGGGTCAGAGGGCTTTTGAACAGCATTGTAGATCTGCCTTATGCCGTATCTCCGGTTATTGGCGGACTGATGATTGTGCTCCTGCTCGGGCCGGATAGTGCGCTGGGTGCTGTATTTGAGCAAATCGGGATGAAGATTGTGTATGCTTTTCCGGGAATGGTTATTGCCACACTCTTCGTGACCTTTCCTCTGATGGTGCGTGAGGTTATGCCTGTGCTTCAGGAGATCGGGTCCCAGCAGGAGGAGGCAGCTTCAACGCTTGGTGCGTATGGCTGGACTACCTTTTGGAAGGTAACCTGGCCCTCCATCCGCTGGGCTGTGATCTACGGTGTGATTCTAACGGTTGCGCGTTCCCTGGGTGAATTCGGGGCAGTGCTGGTGGTTTCGGGGAACATCATGAACAAAACCCAGACTGCCACTACGCTGGTCTATCAGGACGTCGAGAACTTCAATGTAACGGCTGCGGGCGGTATAGCGCTGGTGCTGGCCGCATTCTCCGCGGGTCTGCTGCTGCTTATGGAATGGAGCAAACGAAGAAAGGAAGTGCATTAATATGCATGTGGAAGTCCGGGGACTCGATAAGCATTTTGGAGATTTTCATGCGGTGAAGGACGTTAACTTCGGAATTACCAAAGGCCATCTCATTGGCCTGCTCGGTCCAAGCGGCGGCGGCAAAACCTCGATACTGCGCATGCTGGCGGGCCTTGAGACACCGGACAGCGGCGAGATCATTTTTCACGGCAAGACCGTAAATAATCTTCCGCCCCAGGAACGCGAGATCGGCTTTGTATTCCAGAACTATGCGCTATTCAAGCACATGACTGTGTATGAGAATATTGCTTTTGGACTCAAGGTGAAAAAGGTGAACAAAAACACGATCCAGCACCGGGTGGCCGAGCTGGTGGAGCTTACGGGACTGAAGGGCTTTGAGAAACGCTATCCGCATCAGCTTTCGGGCGGGCAGCGTCAGCGGGTCGCTTTTGCCCGGGCGCTTGCACCTGAGCCGCAGCTGTTGCTGCTGGATGAGCCGTTCGCCGCGATTGACGCCAAGATCCGGCAGGAGCTGCGTTCATGGCTTCGCGAGCTGATTGAGCGCGTTGGCATCACCTCCATTTTCGTGACCCATGACCAGGATGAAGCCATTGAAGTGGCGGATGAGATTATGATCATTAATCAGGGACGGCTGGAGCAGAAGGGCACACCTTGGGATATCTATAAAGAGCCGAAAACGCCGTTTGTGGCAACCTTTATCGGGGAATCCACCCTGATCGGGAGCGCTTCCGAGCTGAAGGGCTTCAAGAATGCAGGTGGCGGCAAGCCTACCAAGGCACTGATTCGTCCGGAATATATCGAAGTAGGTAACCTAAATGAATTCAAAATGGCCTCGGCCACGGAACAGGGCATCGTGAAGCATCTGCATTTCCGCGGCAGTGAATGGCTGGTTGAGGTGGAAGTGAACGGCCACAAGCTGGTGACCTACCGTTCTCTGGAAAAAGAAACCCTTACGCCGGGCCAGGAAATCGCTGTGCTTGTCCACCGTGCCTACTTGTTCAATGACGAGCGGAGCTGGATTCAAGAGAATGGACTGAAGGAAGATCCAATGCCTGTGTTTATCTAATAATAGAAGAATTTCTAGGTTTTTTGGGGTCCCCGCAAAGTGCTTGAGTACGTTTCGAATTCAAATCTCCACTGTGTGGGGGTATCTTGTCAAAGGATGTGTCGCCGGGATGAGGCTTATCAAAAGGAGCAGACAACTGCACGGATGGCTGGCGCCCATAATGCTGGCAATGCTTGCACTGGCCGTGGCCGGCTGCGGGAATGGTAAGGAAAGCACGGCGGCTGACAACCCGCAGCATGGGGATCTTACGCTTGTGATAGGAGCTTATAGTGTGGCGAAGGATGCTCTGGGTGAGATTCTGCCCCTGTTCGCAGCAGAGTGGAAGACCAAAACGGGGCAGACCCTCACCTTTCAGCAGTCTTATGAGGCATCGGGAACCCAGGCGCGGGCCATTGTCGGCGGATTTGAAGCGGATGTGACGCTGCTGGCAATGGAAGGCGATGTGGAGAAGCTGGTTAAGGCTGGACTTGTTGAACCTGGCTGGAAGGACCGCGGGGTGAACGGAATGGTAACCCGCTCGGTGGTTGCACTGGGTACCCGGGAAGGCAACCCGAAGGGCATTCATGATTTTGCGGATCTGGCGAAGCCAGGGGTGAAGGTGCTCTATCCCAATCCGAAGACCTCCGGCGGGGCACAGTGGGATATCAACGCCATCTACGGGGCGGGCCTGAAGCTGTCTGAGGAGCAGGAGGGGGCAAAGGATCCAGCTGCCGCCAAAGCATTTTTGGAGAGCATACACGCGAACGTAGAGTCTCTGGACAAAAGCGGACGGGCTTCCATGGCGGCTTTTGAATACGGGGTGGGTGATGTGATCGTCACTTACGAGAATGAGCTGCTGGCCCGGATTGCCAAAGGTGTGAAATATGAGGTGGTTATTCCCAAGAATACGATCCTGATTGAAAATCCGGCTGCGGTCGTGGATAAGTATGCCAAAGAACACGGTACCAGCGAAGCAGCGGACGCATTGGTGGATTATCTGGCTACACCTGAAGCGCAGGAGGTCTTTGCCAAATACGGGTTCCGGCCCGTTGACAAGCAGGTCTATGCAGAGAATGAGAGCCGTTATCCGGTTCCTGCGGGCCTGTTCGACATTTCGTATCTCGGCGGCTGGAATGAGGTTCGTACTACACTGTATTCGAAGCGGGGTATCTGGTATCAGGTGCTGGCTGGAATCTAGGATGGAGAATTCGGATGAAAAAGAGTGGTCTCACGGCAGGGCTAACCTGCGGATGAGGCTGCTCTTTTTGATGTTCGGCCAGGGTTAGTCCGATGGACCGGAGCCACTTCTTACCGTAGGGTGCAATAGGTGGCTGAGCTGTTCTATAATGATAAAGAGTTTCCGAACATCCGTGACGCGTGACGCGAAATTTAAGGAGGGCTGGCTTGTGGACACATTGGTATTCTTGGGAACCGGGGACGCCATGGGCGTACCCCGGGTATATTGCAGCTGTGAGACCTGCATGGAGGCGAGAAGCAGCGGAGAAAATATCCGGCTGCGCTCCTCAGTGCTGATAGATAACGCCAGTGATTTCTGGGTCATAGACTGTGGCCCGGATTGGCGGCGCCAGATGGAGCTGGAGGGGCGGCGCAGCATGCGCAGGCTGCTGGTGACGCATGCCCATTTCGACCATATCGGCGGATTGCCGGAATGGGCAGACAGCTGCCGCTGGATGGGGTATAGAGGGGAGCTCTACGCGCCGGCGGAGGTGATCCCGGTAATTCAGCGGCAGTATCCGTGGCTTGGCGGCCACATCGATATGATTCCGTGTGATGACGGAGTTGAACTGGACGGGTGGCAGATCCGCACCTGGCGGGTCAACCATGGGAAGAACGGCTATTCCTATGCCTACAGGCTGGAAAAGGACGGCTACACCTGGGTCTATTGCCCGGACTCTATTTCCCTCTCTCCGGAGGAAACGAAGCATATGCATGGGGCGGACCTTCTGGTGCTGGGAACAAGCTTTTATTATGAATCTGCTGAGCTGTCCACCCGTTCAGTCTATGATATGACCGAAGCTGCAGAACTGCTGGATATCGTACAGCCAATCCGTGCCGTGTACACCCATATGTCGCATGATGTGGACTTCAGAAAAGACTACATTCTTCCGGGAAATGTGACCCTCGCGGTAACAGGGCTGAAGCTGCAACTGGGCCACGGTGAAGGCTGAGGCCTGACAGAGACTGGACGTCCTGACTGAGGGCCAAGCCTATAAGAGAAATTCTCCCCCAAGAGTCCCCATTGTGCATGACTGCTGCTGCTCAAGTGGGGGCCTTTTTTTTCCTTTTACAGAAAATTGGGGTCTTCCTTCGGTGTGAATATGGGAATGGAGGGCTGCTGGGCGCCGTGGGAAATTGGAGTGGAATTAGTGAACTTAAATGGGGCTCGAAGGCGTTGGGAAGTGGATTTAGTGGGAATTAGTAGACCTAATCTAAGCGGATTTTCCCGTACGTGTGCGAATGGGCCAGATTAAGTTTACTTTGTCCAACTAGCGTTTGCGGGGGATAGAAAAGGGAAGTATTAAGTTTACTTTTTCCACTTGAGCTTGCCTTTGGCCCAAGAACTCTCTCCCCGTATAAGCTCCCGGGTGTGTTCGTAATCTAAGATAGCAGCGGGTTTCCGATTGTCGGAAACCCGCTGTTTTTGATTCCTCTCCCTGAAAAATATTGTTCCCCCGACCCTATGGTGACAAGCACAATCTGCTTTTTTACAGGACTTCATGGAGGAGTTCTAAAGAAATGCATAAAAAGCGAAAAATGTGCAGATCACGCCGTCATGTTACCTACACACCCTGCATAATCTAGAGTAATTCGTTCACTGCGAGCTTGTTTTGCCTGGTAACGGACGGAGAAATAAGAGGTCTTCACTTGGCAGACATGCGGGATGGAGGAATACGCTCGATGGAAGGGTTGCTTGGCAAATTAGTTGAGCAGAACGAGCTGGATCAAGACGAAATGGTCTATTTTCTGCAGCATCTGACTCCCGAACTTAAGGTCCGGTTGTTCGATCTGGCGGCACAAACCCGGAAGCTGCACTATAATGAAAACGTTTTTTTGCGGGGCCTAATTGAATTTTCAAACTTTTGCAAACAGGACTGCCTGTATTGCGGTCTGCGGAGGTCGAATGCTGCGGCGGAGCGCTACCGGCTGACTGAGGAGGAGATTCTGGAGTGTGCGGAAGAGGGATACCGTCTCGGTTATCGTTCATTTGTCTTACAGAGCGGAGAAGATTTCTACTTCACTGAAGCACGGATGATCCGCTTGGTCACGACTATGAAGCTCCGTTTTCCTGATGCGGCAATCACTTTATCTATTGGAGAACGCAGCGAGGCCTTTTATCGTGCGCTGTTTGATGCTGGAACTGACCGGTACTTGCTTCGGCACGAGGCAGCCTCACGTTCGCTGTACCAGTCATTGCATCCGGGGATGTCATATGATAACCGTGTGAACTGCCTGCGTACACTCAAGAAGATTGGCTACCAGGTTGGAGCCGGCTTTATGGTGGGACTTCCCGGACAGACCCATGAGCACCTGGCAGAGGATCTCCTCTTTCTGAAGGAACTCCATCCGGAAATGATTGGCATCGGCCCGTTCATCCCGCATAGCGCAACTCCGCTTAAAGATGCTCAGGGGGGGACGGTTGAAGACACGCTCGTAATGATTGCCATGGCAAGATTGCTCATTCCGGATGCGCTGATGCCTGCAACTACGGCAATGGGAACTCTTGATCATACAGGCAGGGAAAAGGCACTTGCGGCGGGCAGTAACGTAGTGATGCCCATACTCTCCCCTCTGAGCGTCCGCAGGAAATATGCGCTGTACGAGAACAAGATTTGTACGGGGGACGAGGCTTCCCAATGCAGAAGCTGTATGGAGATGAGGATCGCAGCCGCCGGCTATAAGATTGATCTCACTAGAGGGGATCATTGCAGCTTCAACCGAACACCAGAGAAAAGCTAGAGCGTGAGGTTTATTTTAGACCTATAAGTGAATAATTTCACGTTCGATGGCCCGGTGATTTAAGCACATGCAGCCAAGCAAGTCTTGTACGAAGTGATCTGATAGAAGGAATGCTGACAAAACTAAGCTCATGCTTCCGGAGCTAGTTTTGTACGAAGTGATCTCATAGATAGAATGCTGACAAAACTTTTAGGAGGAGATCTAATGTCAACGTTGCCAAAAAAGAATGCGCTGGGTTTTTATGAAATCCGTCTGGAATCCATCGGCGGACTTGGCGCCAACCTTGCAGGTAAAATGCTTGCCGAGACCGGTGCGATTGAGCTTGGCTTCAATGCATCCAACTTCTCGTCTTACGGCTCCGAAAAAAAAGGGACCCCTATCAAAACATTCGTCCGTTTCTGTGATCCTGAAGTCGAAATCAGGGACCATAGTCCAATTGAAGAGCCCCATCTGGTTGCTGTTTTTCATGAAGCCCTGTACAAGACGGTCAACGTTGTCAGTGGCCTGCAGCCGGACGGTGTTGTCCTGGTGAATACTTCGCGCGATTTCGATGAGGTCCGGGCAGACCTGAAGCTGGAATACGGCACGGTTGCGTTGGTGGATGCCATGGGAATTGCCGTTGAGGAGCAGACGAAAGTCAATACCTCGATGCTTGGCGCTATGTTCCGTATCTGTGATTTCCTTGATCCGGAAGCGATGCGCAAGGTCATCCGCAGAACCTTTGAGAAGAAATATCCGCACCTGGTGGAGCCGAACATCCGCACCTTCGACCGCGGATACAACGAAGTGAAATTCAAAACCTACGAAGTGCCTGCAGGGACGCAGGCTGTACCTTTCAAGCGTGCGCAGTCTCTGCTCGGCTACGAGACACAAGTTCCCGGCGGTGTAATTCTCGCGCAGGGCAACAGTATTCAGAAGGATCTGAGCGGCTCGCGTTCAGGTGTACTGCCGGTCCTTGATGTGGATTCATGCATTAGCTGCGCGGCATGCGACAATGTGTGCCCTGACAACTGTTTTGTCTGGGAGGAAGGCGAAGACAAGCGTGGACGGCCCCAGCAGATCCTGCTCGGCATCGACTATCACTACTGTAAAGGCTGCCTGAAATGCATTGAAGTATGCCCCACAGAAGCCCTCACCAGTATCCGTGAAGAAGTGGGTTTTGCCGAAGAGCATCGCGTTCCCCAAGTGTTCAAGTGATGGAAAGGGAGGAAACAACAATGGCTGTTAGTGAAAATGCACAGACGGAGATCATAGTAGCTGAACAAGTCACTCACTTCGAATCCGGCAATGAAATGGCGGCTACTGCCGCTGCTCAGATTAATTACCACATTATGGGTTATTTCCCCATTACGCCATCTACGGAAGTAGCCCAATACCTGGATCAGATGAAAGCGAATGGTCTGCATGATATTCAATTAATCGCAGCAGATGGTGAGCATGGTTCTGCCGGGATCTGCTACGGTGCGGCTATGGCGGGGGCACGCGTGATTAATGCAACCAGTTCCCAAGGTTTTCTGTATATGCTGGAGCAGCTTCCCACCCAGTCCGGGACACGGTTCCCGATGGTGCTTAACCTTGTTACCCGTGCAGTCAGCGGACCGCTTGATATTCGTGGAGATCATTCTGATTTGTACTATGGTCTTAATACAGGCTGGGTCATCCTGACTGCCAGCACGCCGCAGGCTGTATATGACATGAATATCATGGCTCTCAAAATAGCTGAACATTCTGAGGTTCGTCTGCCTGTAATCGTCGCTTATGACGGCTTCTTCACCTCCCACCAGAAACGCAAAGTCCAATACTTCAAAGAGAATGAAGTTGTACAGAATTTTGTAGGCCCGAATCCCAATCACAACTATCCCAATGTCTCGGACCCTGCCCATCCGGTGACCATAGGTGCGCATATGGGTGGCGATGACCTGCTGAATAACCACTATCAGCTGTCGGTAGCTCTGGATAAAGCAGGTGAGGTCTATGCGGAGGTCGCCCGGGAATATGCCGCCTTGTCAGGACGTGAACATAAGGTTCTCGACTTGTACCGTATGGATGATGCTGAAGTGGCTGTGTTCCTGCTGAACTCTGCAGGGGAATCCGCAAAGGATACCGTTGATGCGCTTCGGGCTAAAGGCATCCGGGCAGGTCTGGTCCGTCCCAACCTCATTCGTCCGTTCCCGGCGGAGCAGCTTCGCCAGGCCCTTAAGAACGTCAAGGCACTGCTTGTCGGTGAACGCGCTGATTCCTATGGGGCCCAGGGCGGTAACCTGACCCACGAGATCCGCTCTGCGCTGCAGGTAGATCCGGACAACAAGACAATCATCCTCTCCCGTATTTTTGGTCTGGGCGGCAAGGATTTCTATGCGGATGATGCGGAAGCTTTTTTTCAACTGGCTATGGATGCAGCGGATAAAGGGTATGCCGAGAAACCGTTCGACTATCATGGGTACTACCCCGGGGATGCCAAGGACGCACTTGTTCCGGTGATGGAACCGCTGCATGGCGATGCTTACAAAAGCGGCCTCATCCAGGTGACTCCCAGTGAAGATACCGGCCTGCTGAAAGTGAAGCTCCCTCCGCTTCGGCAATTGACTGCCAAGCCGCACCGCCTGGCCCCCGGGCATGGCGCCTGTCCCGGCTGTGGCGCACTTTCCGCACTGGAGCTGTTCTTCAAAGGAATCGAAGGCGATATGGTGGTCCTGTTCCAGACGGGCTGTGCGTATGTGGTGACAGCCAGCTATCCGTATTCCTCCCATAACCAGACCTTTGTACACAACCTGTTCCAGAACGGTGCAGCTACACTCGCCGGGATGGTGGATGCCTTCTATGAATTGAAGCGGCGCGGCGAAGTTCAGATTAGTGATGACATCACCTTCGTGATGGTGTCCGGCGACGGCGGCATGGATATCGGCATGGGGGCAACCGTAGGCGCGGCTCTCCGCAACCATAAAATGATCATCCTTGAATATGATAACGAGGGCTACATGAACACCGGCTCCCAACTGTCTTACTCGACTCCAATGGGACACATGACCAGCACCTCCGGGGTAGGGAAGACGCAAAAAGGTAAAAAAGGCCATCACAAGGATACGGCGCAAATTCTGGCGGCCTGCAACATTCCTTATGTGTTTACGGGTGCTGAATCCAATCCCCAGGATTTGCTGCAGAAGGCTGCCAAGGCACAGTGGTATGCCAATAATGTCGGTACTGCCTACGGAAAGCTGCTCTGCGCCTGCCCGCTGAACTGGAAGACGAGTGACCATAGCGGCTATGACCTGGTAAAAGCGGCTGTGGATTCCTGCTTCTTCCCGCTGTATGAAATCGAGCAGGGGATCACTAGCATCACCTACAATCCAGAGTTGAAGGGCAAGCGTATCCCGGCAGTGGAGTGGCTGAAGGGAATGGGTAAAACCAAACATCTGCTCAAGGATGAAGAACTGCTGCAAAATTTCGAAGCCGAAATTGAACGCCGCTGGAGCCGGCTGAAGCTCAAGAGTGAGAGTTCGCTGCTCTAACTGCCCTAGGGCAGGGTTGTGGGAGGCCGACAGATAAAGGAGTTGGCCTCATCCTCATCCTTTATAACTGAAAATCATTCTCATTACATTATATTTGGATTTCAGCTAAAGATGTTGCTTTTCTAAATATCGCGCTCAACTTTTTACCTTGAGTGGAGGGAGCATTCTTAATGGAACAACAACCAATCAGTAACTGTGGGGGCGTAGCGGAGGCCGACGAGAAGCTGCTGAAAGTCCAGGCCGCGATTTCGCAGTTCAAAATGATACAAGGGGCTCTGATTCCCGTGCTTCATGAAATTCAGGATATCTACGGCTATCTGCCGGAGCCCGTTCTCCAGATTGTATCTGCTGAACTTAATTTGCCGATGAGTGAAATCTATGGTGTGGCATCGTTTTATCATTTCTTTTCGCTGACCCCCAAAGGGGAGAATGTGGTCCATGTGTGCCTTGGCACAGCTTGCTATATCAAGGGTGCACAAGGTGTGCTTGACCGTCTGAGCACGGAGCTGAAGGTCCCAGTACAAGGAACCACCGAAGATAATAAATTCACACTGGAAGCGACCCGCTGTCTGGGGGCCTGCGGCCTTGCACCCGTCATGACCATTGGCGAAAAAGTTCATGGACGTCTGGTACCTAATAACATTCCGAAAATTCTGAAGGAATACAATTGATGCTCTTGCGCCTCTGGCGCATTTGATACGGGAGGTATGAGTATGAAGCTCTTAACGGATCTTGATGCTATCAGAACGCTTACGCAAGGCCGTCTGGATAACCGGAAAATCACCGGAGAATCTCCTGATTCCATCCGGTTCAGGTCAGTGATGGTATGCGGGGGGACAGGATGTACATCGTCCGATTCCAATCAGATTATTGTGAAGCTGAACCAGGAAATCGCAGACCACGGCATCCAGGAGCAGGTGGAAGTCGTGCGCACAGGCTGCTTCGGTCTATGCGAGCTCGGGCCAGTCGTCATCGTCTATCCGGAAGGTATATTTTATAGCAGGGTAGAGGTTCAGGATATTCCGAAGCTGGTGGAACAACATCTGCTCCACGGCAAACCTTACGAGAAGAAGATTTACGAGAAGACCAAACAGGACGGCGAAATCCTGAACTTTGAAGAAACGGAATTCTACAAAAAACAAGTGCGGATCGCCTTGCACAACTGCGGGGTTATTGACCCGGAAAATATTGATGAGTACATCGGCAGTGACGGCTATCAGGCACTTGGCAAGGTGCTCAAGACCATGGGACGCCAGGAGGTGATTGATACCATCAAGCAATCGGGTCTGCGGGGACGCGGCGGCGGCGGGTTCAACACAGGTCTGAAGTGGGAATTTGCAGCCAAGCAGGATAAGAAGCAAAAGTACGTCATTTGTAATGCGGACGAAGGGGACCCCGGGGCATTTATGGACCGCTCAATCCTCGAAGGCAACCCCCACTCGGTCATAGAGGCGATGGCGATTGCCGGGTATGCCATTGGTTCCAGCCAAGGCTTCATCTATGTCCGTGCAGAATATCCAATCGCCGTCCAACGCTTTGTGAAAGCGCTTGCCCAAGCCCGTGAATATGGTCTGCTCGGCGATAATATCCTGGGAACCGGCTTTAGCTTTAGCATTGATGTACGGCTTGGAGCCGGAGCTTTTGTCTGCGGAGAAGAAACAGCCCTGATCCACTCGGTGGAGGGCCACCGGGGAATGCCAACACCCAAACCGCCTTTTCCGGCCGTTCAAGGTCTGTGGGAGCAGCCGACGATCATCAATAATGTTGAGACCCTGGCGAATGTTGCTCAGATTATTCTGAAAGGTGCCGCATGGTATGCAAGTATCGGAACCGAAAAGTCTAAGGGCACCAAAGTATTCGCTTTGGGCGGGAAAGTCGTGAATACCGGCCTGGTTGAAGTTCCCATGGGAATAACTTTGCGTGAAGTAATCTTTGAAATCGGCGGCGGGATTCCGGGCGGCAAAAAATTCAAGGCGGTACAGACCGGAGGGCCTTCCGGCGGCTGTCTGACAGAAGAGCATCTGGACTGCAGCATTGATTTTGATACGCTGACCAGTCTGGGTTCGATGATGGGCTCCGGCGGCATGATCATCATGGATGAAGATACCTGCATGGTCGACGTTGCCCGGTTCTACCTGGATTTCACACGCGATGAGTCCTGCGGGAAATGCACGCCTTGCCGCATAGGCACCAAACGTCTGCTGGAGCTGCTCGACAAGATCACTGAAGGAAAAGGAAGTATGGAGGATCTCGAGAAGCTTGAGAATCTCTCGGTTCAGATCAAGAATGCCTCCCTGTGTGCCTTGGGCCAGACCGCTCCGAATCCGGTATTGTCCACCATCAAGTATTTCCGCGAAGAGTACATGGCCCATATTATCGACAAAAAATGTCCGTCAGGCGTCTGTAAATCACTGATTTCTTATCAAATCGATCCTGATCTGTGCCGGGGCTGCAGCCTTTGTGCCAAAAAGTGTCCAACGGATGCGATCTCCGGTGAAATGAAGGAACCGTTTGTCATCGACACGGCGGTCTGCATCAAGTGCGGGGTCTGCTTCGATGTATGCAAGTTCAAAGCCGTAGCGATAGTCTGACGAGAGGAGTGATTACTTTGGATACGATTAAAATCATGATCGACGGGATCGAAGCAGAAGTCGCCAAAGGTACGACTGTGCTCGAAGCCGCCCGTAATCAAGGCGCCCATATACCCTCCCTGTGTTATTTGAAAGGAATCAACCACTCGTCCAGCTGCCGGGTATGTGTGGTTGAAGTGGGGCCGAGGCTCATTGCCTCCTGCACGCTGATTGCGGAAGAAGGCATGAAGATCCAGACGAACACCAAAAAGGTCCGGGACGCCCGCCGTGCTTCCGTCGAGCTTTTGCTGTCCGATCATAATCAGGAATGTCTCAGCTGCTCCCGAAGCGGCGGCTGTGAGCTGCAGGACGTCTCCAGTAATCTTAATATCCGTAAAGTGACTTACACCGGTGAGCAATCCAGCCAGGAGAAGGACTATACTTCCCCGGCTATCGTCCGTGATGCATCGAAATGTATCCTTTGCGGCCGCTGCGTCGGGGCTTGCGGGACTATGCAGACCGTGGGTGCGATCAGCTTTGCGAAGCGCGGGTTTGATACGGTGATCTCCACCGCATTTGGCCGTCCGCTTGCCGAGTCCACCTGTGTCAACTGCGGCCAGTGTATTATGGCTTGTCCTGTAGGCGCACTTAGTGAGCGTGAGAATATCGACGATGTGTGGGATGCTCTCGCAGACCCGGCCAAATATGTTGTTGTCCAGACAGCGCCTGCTGTCCGTGTAGCCCTGGGAGAAGAATTTGGCCTGCCGGTTGGAACCCGGGTTACCGGAAAAATGGTCGCAGCCCTGCGGAAGCTTGGATTTGATAAAGTATTTGATGCTAACTTTGGCGCCGATCTTACCATTATGGAAGAAGGGACCGAACTTCTCTCCCGCCTTGGCAGCGGAGAGAACCTGCCGCTTATGACGTCCTGCTGCCCCGGCTGGGTGAAATTTATGGAGCATAACTTCCCTGACAGGCTGGGTAACCTGTCTACCTGCAAATCGCCTCATGAAATGGAAGGCTCCATGGTGAAATCCTTCTTTGCCAAGAAAGCGGGGATAGATCCAAAGAGTATTGTTGTTGTCTCCATCATGCCTTGTACCGCCAAGAAGTACGAAGGTGCACGTGAAGAGCTGTCAAGGGAAGGACTGCAGGATGTCGACTGGGTCCTCACCACCCGTGAGCTTGCGGCCATGGTCAAAGAAGCCGGTATAGACTTTGTGAACCTGCAGGATGAAGCGTTTGATAATCCAATCGGTAAGGGTTCGGGTGCTGCTGTTATTTTTGGTGCAACCGGTGGTGTGGCAGAAGCCGCACTTCGTACCGTGTTCGAGATCACCTCAGGCAAAGCACTCGATACCATTGAATATACCGCTGTCCGTGGCATGGAGGGCATTAAGGAAACCGTCATTGATTTGCCCACCGGCCAGAGAATTCGTACGGCTGTTGTTCATGGTCTCGGCAACGCGCGTAAGCTGATGGAAGCGATGGAGCGGGGTGACAAGACCTATGACTTCATGGAAGTGATGGCCTGCCCCGGCGGCTGTATCACCGGCGGGGGACAGCCCATCGTGGATGCGGGAACCTCCGAGCGGATCGATATTAAGGCTGAGCGCGCAAAAGCCATCTACACCGAAGATGAGGCCCAAACGGTTCGCAAATCGCATAACAATCCTTTTATAAAAGCATTGTATGAAGAATTCTTAGGGGAGCCTAACGGTCACCTAGCACACGAACTGCTGCATACTCACTATACCAAGCGGTCCAAGGTTTAAGCTTATGCCCACAAGCTTTGAGGTCTAGTTCATGGAGGTTGATGGATGTGCGGAAGGGTTGGGAAGCAGCAGATTTTATCAATGATGAGGAAATTCGCCTGAGTCTGGAAGAAGCCAAAGTGAAGGCGGGCGATTCCGCCTATGTCCAGACCATTTTGGAGAAAGCGAGAGCGTGCAAGGGACTGACCCACCGGGAGGCGGCTGTCCTGCTTGAAGTCGCAGAGACTGAGGTGCTTGACAGCATTAACCGCTCGGCCAAGGTAATCAAAGAGAAAATTTACGGTAACCGTATAGTATTGTTCGCTCCACTATATATAAGCAACTATTGCGTCAATAACTGCGAGTACTGCGGATATAAACACACCAACGAGGATTTTCTGCGGCGGAAGCTGGATCTGGATGAGTTGGCGGATGAGGTCCGTGTGCTTCAGGAGCTGGGCCATAAACGGCTTGTGGTTGAAGCAGGAGAAGATCCGGTGAACTGTGACATTGACTATGTTGTCGAAGCGATCAAGACGATCTATTCGGTTAAGGTAGATAACGGGAGCATCCGTCGTGTGAACATTAATATCGCAGCTACTACCATTGAAGATTACACGAAGCTTAGGGATGCAGAGATCGGGACCTATATTTTGTTCCAGGAGACCTACCACAGACCCACCTATGCTGCCATGCACCCTAAGGGACCCAAAAGCGATTACGACTGGCACACTACAGCCATGGACCGGGCGCAAATGGGAGGAATTGATGATGTGGGGATAGGCGTTCTCTACGGCCTGTATGACTATAAGTACGATACCGTTGCTATGCTGATGCATGCGGAGCATTTGGAGGAGCGGTTTGGGGTAGGCCCTCACACCGTTTCCGTTCCCAGATTGCGGGAGGCGGAGGGCGTGAATCTGGAAGTGTATCCGCATTTGGTGAAGGATGAGGACTTCAAAAGGCTGGTTGCCGTCTTGCGGCTCGCCGTTCCTTATGCCGGAATGATTCTGTCCACCCGCGAAGAACCGTCATTCCGTGATGAGGTGATTAAGCTTGGCATTTCACAGGTGAGTGCAGGCTCCAGTACGGGGGTCGGGGGATACATGGAGACCAAACAGGGAACCGGAGGCCGGCCGCAAGAGAAGCCTCAATTCGAAGTCAGCGACCATCGTTCGCCGGAGGAAATTATCCGCGGACTGTGCCAGGACGGATATGTTCCCAGCTATTGTACAGCCTGCTATCGGGAAGGACGGACAGGGGACCGTTTTATGCGGCTTGCCAAATCCGGACAGATTCATAATATATGCCAGCCGAACTCCCTGTTAACTTTTAAAGAATATTTACTTGATTACGCAGATGAAACGACCCGTACCCTGGGAGAAGAGATCATTCGCAAGGGGCTTGAGGATATTCCTAAGGAAGCCGCGAGAAAAGCAACGATGGACCGGCTCCGGCGCATTGAGAACGGTGAACGGGATTTGCGTTTCTAAAATCGCATATTGAGGAGAGAATTGCTATGCAATTTACACCACAATCTAACAAAATGCACATTGCTGTTTTTGGCAAAAGAAATGCCGGGAAGTCCAGTCTGATCAACGCGCTCACAGGGAAATCGACCTTGCTGGTCAGTGATGAGCCCGGAACGACAGCTGAACCCATTTTTCAATATGTGGAGATCAAAAATGTGGGGACCGCTATTATCGTAGATACAGCCGGAATCGATGATGCTGACCTCTTCCGCGTGCAAAAAACGAGAGAGGTGATGGATCTGACCGATCTGGGCATCATGATCTTCTCGGATGAAGCGGGCGACTACAAGCTGGAGAAGGAATGGGTGCACGAGCTGGACAAACGGAACATTCCCGTCATTGGCGTCATTGCCAAAACCGACGATCATTATGTTGATATTGATTCGCTGAAGGCGGCTCTGAATGTCCCCATCGTGAAGCTCAGTGTGAAGCGGAATTCCAATCTTGGCAGTCTGCGCCATGCTATGAGCGCCTTGGCTCCTGCTGAATTTGAACGAAACAGCATTGTAGGTGATCTCGTGAACCTGGGGGACCTGGTCGTTATGGTAATGCCGGAGATGATCCCTGCTCCCAAATACCGGCTGGTTGCCTCCCAGCAGCAAATCCTCCGCGACCTGCTCGATCATCACGCGATAGCGTTGTCGGTTACTGAAGAAGAGCTGCCTGACCTGCTCGCGCGCTTAAACAAGCTGCCTGATCTTGTTATTACCGATTCGCAGGTATTTGACAGAGTGAATGAGATTATACCGGCGAGTGTGCCATTAACCACCTTTGCGATTCTGATGGCTCGTTTTAAGGGGGATTTGAAAACCTTTGTGACCGGTGCCGGGATGATATCCAGCCTGAAGCCTGGGGATAAGGTACTGCTGTCAGAGGCCTGTATCCACCACCCGCATAACGGAGAGATCGACCGTATGCTCGTCAAAGCCAAACTGCAGGAAATGGCTGGCGGCGGGCTGGATATTACGACAAGTGTGGGGCCTGATTTCCCTGATGACGTCTCCGGTTATAAACTGATCGTTCACTGCGGCGGCTGTATATTCAACCGGAAGCAACTGATGATGCGGCTGCGGAGTTCGGGTGTGCAAAACGTGCCGATTACCAACTATGGCATCGCCTTTGCCTATTTTCACGGGATTCTGCCGCGTGTGCTGGAAGTCCTGGAAGTGAAGGCTTGAGCAGGCTGTCCAGGGTGGAGAACCCGCTGCAGTCTTTCCGCGAAGAGCAGGATGCACTGGGTGCCAGGAATATACCAAAAGCAGTGTATTACGGGATTCATACCGCTAGGGCTATGGACAATTTCGCTGTAAGTGGCAGAATGGTCAACGTTCATTTGCTTCATGGCCTAATAACAGTGAAGAAAGCTGCGGCACAGGCTCATTTGCAGCTGAATACCTATCCGGCAGCGATAGCCCGGGCGATTGTGCAGGCCTGTGATGAGCTTCTGGCCGGTGCCCACAGGGAGCAATTTACAGTAGATGCCATGCAGGGCGGTGCCGGGACATCAGCTAATATGAATGTGAACGAAGTCATCGCTAATCGTGCTATTGAGCTCATGGGCGGAGAGCGGGGAGATTATTCACAGGTTCATCCGCTCGATCACGTTAACTGCTGCCAATCCACCAATGACATCTATCCCACGGCATTGAGAATTGCTGCAATCGGGCTGGTTCGGCTGCTGAGTCAAGCTTTTGCGTCCTTGCAGGAAGCCCTTCAGGAGAAAGAGCATGCCTTCGCCGATGTGCTCAAGCTGGGCCGTACCGAGCTCATGGATGCCTTGCCGATGATGGCAGGGCAGGGCTTCGGAGCATATGCCAAAGCGGTAGCCCGGGACCGCTGGCGCCTGTACAAAGTGGAGGAGCGGCTCAGGGAGATCAACATTGGGGGAACTGCAATTGGCACAGGCCTCAATGCACCGGTAAAATATACGTTTTTGATGACTGATATTTTGCAGGATCTGACCGGCTACGGGCTGGCCCGGAGTGAATATCCGATGGACCCTACGCAGAATATGGATGTTTTCGCTGAAGTATCCGGGCTGTTGAAGGCGGCTTCTATTAATCTATTGAAAATTTCCGGTGATCTGCGTCTGCTGGCCAGCGGGCCGGTTGGGGGCTTGGGGGAGCTTGAATTGCCGGCGGTGCAGGCAGGCTCCTCCATTATGCCGGGTAAAGTCAATCCGGTAATGGCAGAGATGGCGGGGCTTGTGGCAATGCGTGTCATTGCCAATGATACGGCTGTAACGATGGCGGCTGCGGGCGGTCAGCTGGAGCTGAATGCGTTCATGCCGCTGATCGCGGATGCGCTCCTGGAGTCCCTGGAGGTCCTGGCCAATGCTGTAAGGCTGTTCGAAGAGCGCTGTGTCCGCGGCATCCGGATCTGTGAGCAGCGGTGTTATGAAAGGGTTGAGAATTCCTCCGCTTTGGCAGCCGCGCTGATACACCACATCGGATACGAGAAAAGTGCTGAGGTAGCCAAGCGGGCAAGCCAAGAAGGCAAAACGGTGCGGCAGGTACTGCTGGAGGCTCAGCTTCTACCGGAGGCTGAGCTGGATCAAATCCTGAATCCGTATCAAATAACCAAACCGGGTGTACCCGGTAAATAAGTCCAGCTCTGCGCTAGCCGCTGGGGGAAGGAGAGAACCGTGTGAGTGTGAACGATACCCCGCGCCCGAATCGCCTGCATATCGCCCTGTTTGGCAGGAGCAACGCAGGAAAATCAAGTCTGATCAACGCAATCACCAAACAGGATGCCGCGGTTGTGTCACCCGTCAAAGGAACGACAACAGATCCGGTGTATAAAGCTATGGAGCTGTTGCCGCTCGGGCCAGTAGTATTTATTGATACCGCTGGTCTGGATGAGGCGGGTGAGCTGGGTGAGCTGAGGAAACAGAAGACGTTGGAGGTGCTTAACCAATCCGATATGGCCCTGATCGTTGTCGATGCTGTCTGCGGTGTGAACCCGTGTGACCGGCAGATTGCCGGGACCATCAGCAGCAAGGGTATCCCCACAATGGGCATTTTGAATAAAATAGACTGCATAGCGGACCAGCAGACATCCCATGCGGGTGATCTTGCTGTTCTTGTTGATCAGGCGGAGCAGGAACTGGGCTGTAAGGTGATCCCTGTATCTGCACTTGAGCAGCAGGGAATTAGCGGACTGATGAAGGCACTGATTGCTGCTGCGCCGGATGCCGAGGATAAATTCCGCATTATCGGCGACCTGGTCTCTCCGGGAGACTTGGTCGTACTGGTGGTTCCGATTGACAAGGCAGCGCCCAAAGGCAGATTGATTCTTCCGCAGCAGCAGACCATCCGTGACCTGCTGGAGAGCGACGCCATTGCGGTGGTTACGAAGGAATTCGAGCTGAAGGAAACGCTGGAGAGTCTCGGTAAGAAGCCCCGGCTTGTGGTGACAGATTCACAGGTATTCCTGAAGGCTGCAGCTGATACACCCAAAGACATTCCGCTTACCTCATTTTCTATCCTGTTTGCCCGGCACAAAGGTAATCTGGAAGAGATGGTGAGGGGGGCGCTTGCCATCGACGGGCTTCAGCATGGTGACAGAGTGCTCATTGCCGAGGCCTGTACCCATCACGGGCAGGCAGATGATATCGGCAAAGTGAAGATTCCGCGCTGGATCCGGCAAGCCACCGGCAAGCAGCTGCAATTCGAATACGCCAGTGGCATGAAGTTCCCGGACAATCTGGACGATTACTCCCTTATTGTGCACTGTGGGGGCTGTATGCTGAACCGCAGACAGATGCTCTGGCGGGTGGAGCAAGCGATTAGGGCCGGGGTGCCCATCGTCAATTATGGCGTTGCGATAGCCTATGTCCAGGGTATTCTGGAGCGGGCGATTTCACCGTTTCCGCTTGCCCGTATAGCCTGGGAAGAGAGTGGGACGCATGAGTGATTTGCGTTTGTGTAAGTGGGATGACCGCCTTTCTGGAACCGAAGGGCGGTTTTTCTATGGGTTTTCCTTGCATAGGTTCTGCTCCTGAATATTAATTTTCCTTTCAAAGAAAGATAGCCGCCTATATAATGGGAATCACTTGTGGCTGATTTGGTTGAAAATTGAAATTTGCGAAGAACTGAATTTTAGAGGGAGATGATGGATTGAAGCAGAAAGGCGCATTTTCGAGGTTGAGTACATATATGCTGAAGCACAAGCTGCTCTATGCCGTACTGTTGCTGATCACATTGTTCAGCATTGTTCTGGATCTGACAATGGCCTGGTTTTTGGCCAGAATTACGGATGCGGCGGTCCGTAAGGATGTGGAGGCTTTCAGCGGACTCGCCTGGTTCGGGGGGCTTTTCCTGATTACCGCAGGCGTGAGCAGCTATTTCAGTGCCTACCTCAAAATCAATATCTCCGCCAAGATCAGAAATGAGCTGCGCCTGGATCTGATGAACCATACGCTGCTGCTGCCGCAATCCTATTTTGACCGCAATCATTCCGGAGATCTATTGTCCCGTTTTACCAATGATAATCAATCGGTCGGAGAAGCCTGCGGACAGGTTATGATTGATCTTTTGCGCAATCCGCTCTTGGCTGTGGCGTCTTTTGCCTATCTGATCTATATTAACTGGCTGCTTGCACTGATCTGTATTACCATGGGGCCGCTGCTCTATCTGGTCGGTAAGGTTTTTGGCAAAGCGATGCGGAAGAACAGTGTGCAGGTACAGGAGAATATGAGCCGGACGACTTCATTTCTGAACGATATTCTGGGCAGCAGTATGGTCTTCAAGTCATTCTCGATTGAGCGCAGACTGATGAAGCAGTACAAAGGCTACAGTGACAGCATTAATGCCGGAGAGCAGAATCGGGGACGGATTGAAGGGGCTACGGGGGCACTGTCCTCTGTATTAGGAAATCTCACCTTTCTGCTGGCTCTGGTCATCGCGGGATATTTTGTCGCCAAAGGTTCGCTTGAGGTAGGAGCCATGATCGCATTCATTCAATTAATGAATTATCTGGTTATGCCTTTCTCGGCGCTGCCGGGACTGGTGGCCTCCATGCAGCAGTCGCTGGGAGCGGCGCAGCGGATCTTTGAGGTGATGGATGCGCCTGCTGAGGTAGAGGCTCTGCCGGAGAAACAAATGCAGCATCCCGAGTTTGAGCAGCTTAGTCTGTCGGAAGTAACGTTCAGTTATCCCGGGGCCGGGAAGCTTAGCTTAAACCAGGTTAGTCTTGAATTGCCGCAGGGGATGCAGATGGCGGTGGTCGGGCCGAGCGGAGGCGGGAAGTCTACGTTATTCAAGCTTCTGCTGGGCTTCTACAATCCGGATGAAGGCGAGATTTTAATCAATGGACAAACGGTTCAGGGGATGAGTCTGGAGCAGCTTAGAAGCCACTTTGCCTATGTGCCACAGGAGTCCGGGCTGTATACAGGCAGTATCCGCGAAAATATCCGCAATGGCAGGCAGGATGCGTCGGAGGAAGAGGTAATAGAGGCGCTTCGTCAGGCCAATGCCTATGATTTCGTAATGGAGCTGCCTGAAGGGGTAGACTCTGAGATCGGCGAGCATGGCTCGCGGCTCTCCGGCGGCCAGCGCCAGCGGCTTTCGATTGCAAGAGCGATGCTGAAGAACGCGCCGATTCTGTTGCTGGATGAAGCAACAGCCGCGCTGGATAACGAATCGGAGAAAATGGTGCAGCAGGCCATCCGCAAGCTGATGAAGGACAAAACCACCATCGTCATTGCCCACCGTCTGTCAACGATTCAGAGCGCCGACGTCATTCTGGTGATGGAGAACGGGGAGATTGTAGAGCGCGGTAACCATGAGGAACTGCTTGCGTCAGAAGGGCGCTACTATGATCTCTACAACTCCCAGTTGGAGCGGGATGAGACGGAGGGGCAGGAAGAAAAGGCATCGAATGAAATGTATGGGGATAAGCAGGGAGTTCTCCTCTCTCAAAACTAAAATTTGAGGGGGAAGCATGAACATAAATGATAATTATCTAAAAGAACAATTAAGCCATGTATATTGGATAAATGGCGGATCTTGGGCCGCAAAGACCTGGTGAGATCGGAACGGCAATAACGCTGTTGAGACTTGCTGCATATCACAGCCGCAATACGGTGATTGGCTCGTTGTCGCAGATTTCGCCGTTGTCACGGAAGCCGAAACTTTCATAGAGCTTTTTCGCGGTGATGTTATCGGCTTCATAGGGGATCCAGCAGTAATGTGCGGGCCCGGCCGGAAAGGTGCGGATAAATTCCAGGATTTTTGTCATGGCTTCCCGGCCGTAGCCCCGGTTCTGATACTGCTTGCCGATCATCAGCCGCAAGATGCAATAGCTGTCGTCTGCGATGGACGGCAGTTCGTATCCGGTAATTCCATACGTCAGCATCACAAACCCGACTGGCTCCTCATCCGCATAAATGGCAAATGGAAATGGATGTCCCCCATTGGTTGCAAGGACATAACACGAAGCCACGCTTGACAGATTGGACGCTACAAAGCGGTTTTGATCTTCTGAAACTTCAAGATTGAAGAGGATACGCCGGTTCTCCAGCGTGATTGTTCTAAGTGTAATCATACAGGTCATCCCCTTTCGGTGAATAGTCACCCGGACTAAGCACTATTGTATATTCTCCCGGGTCATATGCTAAAATGGCACTAATACATTCTACCAGACAAGGAGGCCGCCATGCAGCCGATACTCCCCGAAGATATCCAGTTCCGGATCGATCAACTTGCCAATCAGGAACTTTATGTACACCTTGAACTTACGACAGGCGCCTATGCCAGTCATCTGGACAGTACCCGGCATCCGGCATCAGCCTTCATCTCCAATGCGGTGATCCGGTATACACAAGGTTCTATCTCTGGTACAGGTCCATACCGGGTGGGCTTAAAGACAACGCTTGGCTGGATTTATGCCGAAGGCCTTACACACATTGATGAAATGGACAAGGATCGGTTAATCCTGGCAGGGCATGACAGTCAGGGAAAGCTAATTGTTGCCTTGCAACTAAGCCGGGACAAGTTTTGATGAAAGCGGAGGATCAAACATCTATGAATCATAATCAAGCCGAACACCAGCGAATCCTGGTTGTGCTCCCTCATCCCGACGACGAATCTTTTGTTGCATCAGGGACGTTATCAATGTATATAGCAAGCGGTGCCCAGGTCACCTATGCTTGTCTGACCCTGGGAGAGATGGGGCGCAACATGGGCATCCCGCCGTTCGCGAACCGTGTCACCTTGACGGCAATCCGTAAGGATGAACTGGCTGCCTCCTGCCTTGCGATCGGTATCCAGGATCTAAGAATGCTCGGGTTCCACGATAAAATGATCGAATTCGAAGACGAGGAACTTCTGGATTCTCAGATTATGGAGCTGCTCAAGGAACTGAAGCCATCGCTGGTCATCACCTTCTATCCAGGGTACAGTGTGCATCCCGATCACGATGCCACCGGAGCTGCTGTCATCCGAACGATTGGCCGGCTCCCTGCGGCAGAGCGTCCATTGGTATATTGCAGCGCGTTCGCCAGCAATCGCGAGCAAATGATCGGAAAAGCGGATGTCACCATAGACGTAACCGAATTCCTTGCGAAGAAAATGGCCTCGATTCAGGCGCACCGGACGCAATTCCAAGCGGCAGAGCTTGTGGGAAACCAGGATCTTACGGAAGAGGAAATGCGGAGGCGGTTTGGAACGGAACAGTTCTGGACCTACCGGTTTGTTGAATCTTCGTAACATTGTTATGAAATTGTACGAATCTTAAGTTATCTTACAGTAACACAAAGGGTGCCTTACAGCCGGATCACAACCGGAGAAAGGCACCCTTTGTACTGCGCTAGAGCAAGCTTACGCTCCCTATTCTACAGTGTGCAGGATGAATTTATCGATGGCGTATTTCACACCGTCCTCATTGTTGCTGAGGGTGATGAAATCGGCAATGTCCTTCAGCGCCGGGATTGCGTTAGCCATGGCTACGCCAAGGCCGGCAGCTTCGAGCATTTCGTGGTCATTCCAGGAGTCGCCGACGGCGATGGTTTCGGACAGCTCGCAGCCGAAGTGGGCTGCCAGGAACTCCAGAGCCAGACCCTTAGTACCCTCATGGTGCATGATCTCCAGGAAATGCGGCTTGGATTTCGTGATGTGTACGGAATCGCCCAGCAGCTCGCGCAGAATCGGTGACAGCTCATCCAGGAAGGCCGGATCGTCGATGATCAGCATCTTTGGTGTTTTTTGCGGAACAAGCTTTTCCCAGTCCGGCTCAATAAAGTATTGGGTTCCGTTGAGTGTGGCATAGTCAATCAGTTTTTGATTTTCTTCACGCGCATACAGCTTGTCATCAATGTAGGTCTGTAAGTGCAGGTTATGCTCTACGCAATAGCTGAACAGCTTCCGTACGGCATCTTGTGGCACATAACGCTCGTAGAGCACCTTTTCATCCATCAGGTTCTTCACAAGTGCACCCTGGTAGGTGATAATCGGCACGTTCAGTCCGGTCTGGCGGGCGATGGCCTGCGCGGAAGCATAGGCGCGTCCGGTAGCCAGGGTAACCACAACACCTGCGGCAACGGCCTGTTCCAGTGCTGTCTGTGTGGCAGGGGTAACTTCCTTGGTATCCGTAATCAGGGTGTCATCAATATCGATTGCAATCAATTTGTACATGCAGGTTCTCTCCTAATGGTTTGGTGAGCGCAGCCAACGAGTGTGTTCACACCCGTGCGGTACGCTGTAGTAATCATGCTGTGAGCCTATGCGGAAGGCTAGACTCTTTCTCTAATAGGCGGAGAACTTGGGGGAACTCAGGCTTTTTTTCTAAAATGCTGCATTTGCTGCCTGGTATCAGGTCCCCTCAAGTCATCCCGCATTTTGCCTTTGCTTCAAGCATCGTTCGGGTGAATCTCTGTACATAAGCTCAATTTGTCTGATCAAATCATTTATCTGATGAAATCAGAAGGCCAGGTTCTTCACTTTCTTGGGCCGCAGGTCCAGGTTCCGGGCTAAGTTCGGCCATCAGCATAGCTGCAAGAATACATAGACAGCCAAGCAACGCCGACACGCCGAGCGTCTCCCCGCCAAACACCAGTCCTGTCAGGGCAGCGAATACTGGCTCCGTGGCAAAGATAATCGCCACCCGGGAGGGTGTAGTGTATTTCTGGCAGGCGGTCTGAATCCAGAAGGCAAACGCGCTGGTCGGTCCGATGGAGACGAGCAGTGCCCACACTACCTCTGGTTTCAGGATCAGTGCCCCGCTGTGCGCAAGCGGGGCAGGCCCATCCACAAGCAGGGAAGCGAGGGCGCTGAGCAGCCCGACAAAGGCAAGCTGCAGCGTGGCCAGCGGCAGCGCCGGATACTGCGGAGCATATACGCCGGTATATGCGACCTGCAGCGCAAAGGCGACGGCACATAGCAGGACGAGTGCATCGCCCCGGTTCAGGGACAGCGCAGAGCCGGTGAAGGTGAGCAGGTAGAGGCCTGCCACCGCGAGTCCTGCGCTGAACCAGGTATACCGTGAGATGGCATGCCGTAACAAGGCCAGCGACAGGAAAGGGACGAGGACTACCGACAGTCCAGTGATAAACCCGGTGTTGGACGTAGTGGTATAGAGCAGTCCCATCGTCTGGAAGCCATAGCCCAGGAACAGAAAAAGACCCAGCAATAAGGCGTGCCCAGTCATGCGCCAGCTCAGCAGCCTCCATTCCCGGCGGTAGAAAACGGCGGTGATCAGCGCCAGCAGCACGGCGGCACCGGTGAAACGGATGCTGTTAAATGCGAGCGGCGGCAGCACCTTGACTGCGCTTTGCACAATCAGAAACGTACATCCCCACATCATCGCCACCAGCAGCAGACTGAGATCAGCTATTCGGGAGCGATTCACACAGGTCATCCTTTCTTGGTACGGGAGTTTCGGATCAAGTTGTCCAAATTGTATCTTAAAACAGGGGGGAGGACAAGACAGAACTGTGCGCAGGGCAGGCGGGATAAGGGCCTTGGCACCCGAAAAACAGCCAAAGGCTGGACAAAAAAGCAAGCAATTGTTATACTTCGATAACCGTACACTTGTTCTTATTTTTGTACAAGATAAACCCTACACCTTAGAAAGGAGCGGGTACACCATGATGGGCAAATCCCATTTCATCATCAGCACCGGGGTTACCCTATCGGTCATGAGCCTGCTCGGCCATGAGATTACGATTCCGGCGGTTGCCGTAGCGGGACTTAGCGCCCTCTTGCCTGATATCGATGAGCCCAATTCTCTGCTGGTGCGCAAAGCTCTGCCTGAATTCCTACTGCGAATCCTGCAGGTGGCTCTGATCGGGGCGGCCATCTATCTGTATTTTGCCGGAATCGCCGCACCGCCCTGGAACATTGCGTTGGCGCTGCTTGTCGGAAGCGTATCCTTCCTGCCGGGCAGGCGTCTGCGGCATCTGGTGATGCTGCTGCTGGCACTGGGGCTGTTTGCGTTCGCGGAAGACTACGATCCATGGAACTACATTGCGGCCTGTGTGCTCGTCGTATCCTCGGTTGTTCCGCACCGCGGACTGACACATACGCTGTACGGCGTGGCTGGCTGGGGAGCGTTACTTTATTTTGCCTCGCTTGGTATGAACGACGGCGGCAGCCTCTGGATTGCAGGAGGCATGTCCTACGCGCTGCATCTGCTGGCTGATTCCCTGACCCAGCGCGGCATTACCCCGCTGCCTCCACTGCCCTTCAAGCTTCGCTTGAAGCTGATGAGCACAGGGACGAAGAAAGGCAACGCGGTGGAGAAGTTCTGCATCATACTTACGCTTGCACTGGTTACGTATGTTTTTGTGCTTACTCCCGGTATATAAAGTGCTTTTGCCCGAGGACATCAAAAAGGCTTTCTGCGGATCATTCACAGAAGGCCTTTTTGGTCGTTGGAAGAAGGGAGGGCTGGTTCCTGCAAGAGTGGCTCATCCCTCTTTCCAGATTCGGGTCCGCTAACCAGGAGCTATTCCTCCAGGAATATCAACCCGATGAAGTCCTCCGGCTCAATCCGGCCGAAATAATGCTTCAGGTCCAGCCCGGATAGGGCATCTCTGACCTCTGCATTTTCATAGCGTTTGCCGCGCAGCGCGTTCTCCACGTCCACCACATCGCCGACGCCGAAGAAGTCGCCGTAGATTTTGATATCCTTAATGTAGGAATCTTCAATGTCCATGCGGATATCGACGAGCCCTGCCGGGAACTTACGGGTATGCTTTATATTGCTTTTTGGCGAGAGGCCGTAGTTCCAATCCCAGTTCTGGTAATGCTCCTTGGAAATTTCGTTAATCCGCACCCAGTCGTCCTGAGTCAGCTTATACTGCGGAACCTCCGAAGGCTCCATGCCGAAGATGGAACGCAGCAGGCCCTCACGGAATTCCTCAATGGTCATGTCGCTTCCAAGCAGCTCTTTGATATTAGCCACGCGGCTGCGCACGGATTTGGTGCTCTTGGATTTGAATTTCTCCGGGTTCACATTCAGGGAGGCCTGCACATCGTCCAGATTGAGATCGAACATCAGGGTGCCGTGGCTGAACATGCGACCGCGTGTGGAGAACTGTGCATTGCCGGAGATTTTTTGCTCCCCGACCTGAAGATCATTGCGTCCGCTCAGCTCGGCATTCACACCCATGGACTGCAGGTAGTCGATGACCGGCTGGGTGAATTTCAGGAAATTATGGAAAGACTGCCCGTCGTCTTTGGTAATGAAGGAGAAGTTGAGATTTCCGAGATCGTGATAGACAGCCCCGCCGCCGGACAACCGCCGCACGACCTGGATATTGTTGTCCTTCACGTATTCCTGGTTGATCTCTTCAATGGTATTCTGATGTTTGCCGATGATAATGGACGGGCTGTTGATATAAAAAAGCAGATAGCTGTCGTCCATCGGCAGATTCTTGAGCGCAAATTCCTCAATCGCGAGATTGATCGATGCGTCTGTAATTCCGGTGTTATCGATAAAAAGCATAGTAAATTCCTCCGCTTGGGCATGATGAACTGCTGTAGTTATTTTAAACCAAAAGTGTGGATTGTACAAAAGAACCAATGGTTGCGGCGAGGCAGAGGCATATCTGCGGCAAGCGGCATTCTCTTGCGGTGCGGGGATGCAAAACATTGACGTATTTCCGGCAATGGGGCAATAATGGGGACAATGAGTGAATAGAAAGATAAAGAGGAGTGTAGGCATGCTTGAAAAATACGGCCACGGCGGTGATTTGCTGACGGCTGCGGAATTGTACGGGGAGGGGAGCGGTGCTTTTGTTGATTTTAGCGCAAATATCAACCCCCTTGGTCCGCCGCCCGGTGTGCTGGACCTGCTGCGGGATTCATTAACTGCCATAACGGCCTATCCCGATCCCGGGCACCGCAGACTGAAGTCCCTGTTTGCGGAGAATCTGGGGGTAGACAACGACTGCATTACGGTGGGCAACGGGGCGGCGGAATCGATGGCACTGCTGCTCTTAGCAGTGAAACCGCGTAAGGTGGGCATCATCGAGCCCTGCTTCTCGGAATACCGCCAGCTCGCAGAGCAATTCGGTGCAGAGGTCATATCCGTTCAAGGCACGAAGGAGCAGGGCTACCGTGCCGGTGCGGATAACATCGCCGGGCTGCTGGAACAGGTGGATCTGCTGTTCCTCGGGCAGCCGAATAACCCGAATGGCGTCCAGTATGCGCTGGACGAACTCCGGGTGCTGGCGCAGCAGGCGGAGCGCTGCGGGGCGGTGCTGGCGGTGGATGAAGCGTTCATCGACTTCATCCCCGAAGAGCGGCGGCAATCGCTGCTGCCGGAGCTTGGGGCTTATCGTCAGACGGTGCTGATCCGTTCGATGACGAAATTTTATGCCATTCCGGGGCTGCGACTGGGTTTCACCATCGCAGCTCCGGAGCTTGCCGCGGCCATGACCGGCAAGCAGGTGACCTGGAGCGTGAACGGCCTGGCGCTGCTGGCCGGGGAAGCCTGCCTGCGCAGCGGGCGCGAGTATGAGGAGCGCACGCGCGGGCTGATTACCGCAGAGCGCGAAGCGCTGCGGCAGGGTCTGCTGCGGCTCGGCTGCGAGGTGCCGCCGGGCGAAGCGAACTTCCTGCTGCTCGGACTGCCCGCAGGGTGGAGCGCTGCAGCCATGCAGGAGAGGCTGGGCCGCAGCGGCATTCTCGTGCGCAGCTGCGCGATGTATCCGGGCCTTACGCCGGGGCATATCCGCGTCGCGGTCAAAGGAAACGAGGACAACGCACGTCTTCTTCACCAACTGGAGGAGACGCTGCGGGCGGGAGTAAAGGATGAAGGAGACGGAAGGATGGACTAAAGACCGGTAGCGTAGGGAAGCAGGCTGACAGCGGAATGAAATACGCGTGAATGAGTTAGCGGAAATGAGATAAGCGTGAATGAGATAAGCGTGAATCCGATAAGCGGAATGAGTACAGTCAAATACCTAATGCCTCTGCTCGCTGGCCTGGTTTATTGCAAAGTGGAATTAGTATAACTAATTGGCAGAAATCCACGCTACAGCGGGCATTAGTGGGATTTTCTACAACTAAATCAGGCGAAATTCCTACATATCTGCTGATAGGGCCGGATTAAGTTTACTTTTTCCAACTAGCTCCTTCGGGAGAGTCGACAGGTGCAGATTCGTTGGAGGAATTCCACTTATATATCGAGGTCGTCTGAGTATGTCCCCATTCCACTGGAATGGCATGATGTTTATATCAAATCATACATAATGGGAATAAGAGCGATATAAAACTATGCATCTAAGTGTACCGAAAATCATTTTAGGAGTTTGAAATTATGAATATAGAAGTTGTAAAAGTACCTGTGGAAGAGAAAGCAATATTGAAAAATCTATTGAAAATGTATTGCTACGAGTGGTCACAGTATAATAAATTTGATGTAAATGACAAAGGCGAATATGAATTTGAATATCATATTTCTGATTATTGGGATAAAGAAAAACACTATCCGTTTTCGTGAAAGTGAATGGAATATTAGCAGGGTTTGTCCTAATTGATGATGATTTCGTATTACATCCTAATTTTGATTATTCAATGGGTGAATTTTTTATTTTGCATAAGTATCGCCGATCCGGAGTAGGACGATATGCGGCAAAAGCTGTATTTGACATGTTTCGCGGGAAATGGGAAATAGGAGAACATCCGGATAATATTTCGTCTATTAGATTTTGGGATAGCATTATTAATGAATATACCGATGGTAAATATGAAATCATAAAATCTTGTTCAAATCTTGTATATCATGATGGAACATGTGGTAACGTTATTTCATTTGAGAATTAGCGTTTTTTCTGTGTAAGATGGGTATGATCTGAAATTACTTCTATAGTTTTATGAAGATAAATTGAATTTTGTTTATCACAACATTTTTTAGATCTAACTCTTTTTCTGATTTATTGTTTCCGGTAGTTATAGTAGTTATTGAACATTAATGCTGTGAGAGGAGCGGGATCAAATGGGTGAAGTACAGCTTCCTTTTAACCCAGGCAGCGGCGCGGCGGTGTATCACTCTAGCGTCTGGCCTGGACTTGTGCTCGAATGGAAGCAGGAGCATCTGCTGCTGGAATTCCCGGTTGAAGCGGAAGGGCTGTCGAGCGCGGTGTACGGCGGTGGGATGGTCCGTCTGAAACGGGCGGTCAACCAGTTCGTCAGCCGTGATTATGAGTGCAGCAATCCGGTGCGTGATATGGAGAACAAATTGCGCGAATGGGGTTATCCGCTGGAAGGCTGCGCCGGTCTGATGACAGCGGTGCCGCTGGAGCATGCTGCTGTTGCCGAGGAGGATATCGGTTCGGCGGGTATTTTCTGCTGTGTTACCGCAGCCTCTGGTAATGCCGCGCGCGCCGGAGTCCGGCGGAACGTGTTGGCCGCTTACCGCTCCGGGACGATCAACATCATGCTGGGCATTGACGGCCGGCTGACTCCGTCTGCGATGGTCAATGCCGTGATAACGGCAACCGAGGCGAAGGCTGCCGCGCTCGCCGATCTCGGGATCACAGATCCCGAGAATGGCCTGATTGCCACTGGTACCACTACAGATGCTATTGTGCTCGCAGTGAGTGGGAGCGGACGCTACGCTGCAGAGCATGTCTACGCCGGAACCGCCACCGACCTGGGCGGAGCGATTGGCAGGCTGGTGTATGCCGCTGTAACGGCAAGCCTCGGATCAGTGAAAGCAGCCCAACTGGCAAGGAAGGACAGCCAATGAGCCGCATAAGCAACAAGCCGCTTGCGGGTGCTGCCCGGTGAAGCTAGCAATTATTTTACTTGCAGCCTATGTGCTGGACCGGATTATAGGCGACCCGCGCAGTATCCCTCATCCGGTGGTGCTTATGGGAAAAGCGATTACAGCTCTTGAACGGCTGATCCGCCGCTTCTGCACGCAGCCGCGCACTCTGAAACGCGCAGGAATTCTGCTTCCGCTGCTGGTCGCTGGCGGAGCCTGGGGAGTGACAGCAGCCCTTCTAATGCTGCTATCCAGGGTATCGCCTGGGCTGGGCTGGGCAGCGGAGGTCTGGCTGATCGCTACAACTATTGCCTCTAAGGGACTAAAAGATGCCGGGATGGCCGTCTATGTGGAGCTGCGCAAGGGAGATATCCCTGCAGCCCGCACAGCACTCGGGATGATCGTTGGCCGCGACACCACCAAGCTGGAGAGCCCGGATATTGTCCGGGGCACGGTGGAGACTGTGGCGGAGAATATTGTGGATGCGATTATTTCTCCGCTGTTCTTCGCCCTGCTCGGCGGAGCACCGCTGGCCATGGCTTACCGTGCGGTGAATACGCTGGATTCCATGGTCGGCTACAAAAACGACAAATACCGTGATCTCGGATGGGCCTCAGCCCGGCTCGATGACGTAGCCAATTACATAGCGGCGCGGATGACAGCAGTGCTGTTAGTCTTGTGCGCCTGTCTGCTGCGTCTGGACTGGCGCAGCAGCTGGCGTATTGTGAGGCGCGATGCGCGCCGCCATCCCAGCCCGAACAGCGGATTCCCCGAATCGGCGGTAGCCGGAGCGCTTGGCATCCGTCTGGGCGGCGAAAATGTATACCACGGCGTGGCCTCGTTCCGCGCCTACATGGGCGACCCCCTCCGCACTATGGAGCCGGAGGACATCATTCTTGCCTCACGGCTGATGCTGTGGTCTTCCGCCATATTTGTCTGCCTGTGTGCAGCGGCGGTTATGCTGTGGCACGGGATTGGAGGCTGATCCAGAGAGATGGCAAATAACCTAGCCGGATTGGACGCTGAGCATGTACTGCACCCTGAGTATATGCCGGGCGCCCGGAATGAAAGGAAACCTGAGGAAGCACTGAATCCTGAGTATGAACCGGACCCTGGACAGGATGTGGACCCTGAGAGTGAACCAGACCCTAAGAGTGAACCAGACCCTGTGAATGAACGGGCATGTGAGAGCAAAGTAGAACTTCAAGTCGAGCTTGAGCTGGTGCTGATCCGCCATGGACATACCCAGTGGAATGCCGAACACCGTTACCTGGGCAGCACCGATCTTCCGCTGCTGCCTGAATCGGAGGTGAAGCTGTCTGCTCTAAGGCACCAGCCCGAACTTGCCGGCAGCTTCTGGCGTGTGTACTGCAGTGATTTGCGCAGATGCCGGGAGACACTGGCGGTCATTGCCCCTTCCCTCGGGCAGTCGGCAGTGTACGATTCACGGCTGCGCGAGATGAGCTTTGGTGCTTGGGAGGGACAGAATTATGAGCAGCTGCAGAATAATCCAAGCTATCGGAGCTGGATTGATGATCCTACGGCGTTTGCCCCGCCGGGCGGAGAATCCTGGGCAGTATTCACCGGACGTGTGGAGAGTTTTTTGTCCGACCTGCTCCATACAGCTGCCGAGGCGTCCGGCCCTAGGAATGGACCTTTAAGAGTGCTGATTGTGACTCACGGCGGCGTTATCCGCCAGATGCTGGCACGGACAACCGCTGGGCTTGGCTTCCGTGAAGCTGCTGCACCTCCGCCGGGAACGGCAACCACGGTGAGGCTGCGGTGGCGCGGAGGGGAAGAAGGCAGCTGTCACTGAGTAAAGTGAAAAAACTAATTTGTGAATTTCACCGATTATTCGACGATTAGGTGGAAAAAGTAGATTTAATTTCCTCCATTTCCACCCATTCAGTGTGATATGGAGCAAATAAGTGGAATTTTTCCCGCTAAGCATCTCCGTGGTGGTCTCTCAGCAGAATGAAGTGGATAAATTCCACCAAAGCTAGCCACCTCGCAAATAGGGGTAATTTGTGTTCCAACAGCCGTAAGCGATCGCCCGGAGCACCCGGCCTTACCAGCTTCTATAGCCATAGAACCACAGCGGGAAGAAATTCCCGGGCTGTGGTTCTTTTTTTACGAAGAGGACTGTGCCATGATAGCTATGGGGGCGATGGAAGCATGTTCAAGGACTTCAGGCTCATTGCCGGACGGCCGGTATTCATTCAAGTAAAAGATTACATGAAGCAGCTGATTCTCAAAGGCGCCCTTCAGGGTGACCAAAAGCTGCCGTCTACCCGCGAGCTCAGCACACTGCTGGGGGTCAGCCGCAATTCGGTCATTTCCGCCTACGAGGCACTTACGGATGACGGCTTCACCTATGCGGTGCAGGGCCAGGGCAGCTATGTATCACATGCAGCGGCTGAGCAAGCCGGAAGTCCCCGGGATTCCGCGTGGACAGTAGACTGGAAAGAGCGGCTGAGCAGTCAGGCCAAGCTGGCCGAGGAACTGGATATTATGAAGCGCGGAATACGCGCGGAGAAGGGTACGATTTCTTTTACCAGCATCGCGCCTGATGAGAGCCTGTTCGATCTGGACAATGTGAAGCGGGCATTTATGGAGCGCATGGCGGTGGAAGGCAATGTTCTGCTGAACTATGGCTATGCCAAGGGGTATAAGCCTTTAATAGACTATTTACGGCAATATATGGAGCATAAGGGCGTGGATACGCGGGGTAAGGACATTCTGATTACGAACGGTTTTACCGAAGGGTTTGATGTCGTATTGTCCGCACTCGGCCGCAAGGCTGGGGCGGTGCTCTGCGAGAATCCGACGCATCACACGGCCATTAAGAATATGAAGCTGCACGGTTTTGAGATTGCAGGTGTGTCTATGGAGCGGGACGGCATCCATCTGGGTGAGTTGAAGCGGGCGCTTGAGGCGCGTGAGTATGACTGTGCGTATTTTGTCCCCTCCTACCACAATCCAACGGGCATCGTCATGTCTCCCGAGAAAAGACAGCGGCTGATGAAGCTGATGACGGAGTACAAGGTACCCGTGATCGAGGACGGTTTTAATGAGGAACTCCGGTATTCGGGTTCCCACGTGGCGCCTCTGATCGCAGCAGCGGGCGGCGGGAATAGCGTGATTTATCTGGGAAGCTTCTCCAAGGTGCTTTTTCCTGGACTGCGTGTGGGCTGGGTGCTTGCGGATCAGGAGCTGATCTATTACCTGGAAAGCGTCAAAAGAGCGCGAAGCATTCATACCTCAACGCTGGATCAATCCATTCTGTATCAATATCTGCTGGGCGGCAATCTGGAGAAATACCTGAAACGGGCGAGAGCGGAATATAAGCGCAAATACGAGCTGACCCTGGCCTGCTGCCAGGAGCACATTCCGTATACATCACTCACCGGGGATGGGGGCCTGCATCTTTTTATTACGTTTGCCGAGGGCTTCAGCACGAGGGAGCTGCTTACGGCATGCCGGGAGCAGGGGGTTATTTTTACACCGGGAGATATGTTCTATACGAATGGGCAGGGGCAAAACACACTGCGGCTGGGGTTCTCCAGGGTGGCTGACGGGGATATCCGGAAGGGCGTTGAAATTATTGGCAGTACTGCACGGCAACTACTGGGATGAAGAGGGGTTAAGAGAATGAGAAGAGTAGGCGTAATTATGGGCGGGGTATCCTCGGAATATGAGGTGTCGCTGAATACGGGCAGAGAAATGCTGAAGCATCTGGACCGCAGTAAATATGAAGGCGTCCCGGTAGTCATTTCTTCGCGGGAAGAGCTGGTTGATGCGGTAAAAGATCTGGATTTCGCGCTGCTTGCCCTCCATGGTGCCTACGGCGAGGACGGAACCGTACAAGGGACGCTGGAAACACTGGGGATTCCGTATTCCGGCAGCGGTGTGCTGTCCAGCAGCCTGTGCATGGATAAAGCGCTGTCCAAAACCATTCTCCGCAGCCAAGGTGTGAACACGCCTGCCTGGATCTGCCTGGACCGTATGGAGGATTTCGTGCCGGAAGCTGTAGCGAAACTCGGATATCCTGTCATGGTAAAACCAAATTCGGGCGGCTCCAGCATCGGTATGACAAAGGTGAACAGCCGTGAAGAGCTGCAGAGCGCGGTAGAGAAGGCTTTTGCCGTTGACCGTTCGGTGCTGATCGAGGAATATACTGAAGGCCAGGAAATTACCTGCCCCATTCTTGGAGGAAAAATGCTGCCCGTTATCGGCATCCGCTCACTGGGAGCAGATTGGTTCGATTACAGTGCCAAATATGAGCTGGGCGGTGCGGAGGAACAGGTCATTCAGCTACCGGAAGGGCTTGAAGAACAGGTGCGTGCGGCGGCTTTGACCTGCTATCAGGCGCTGAAGTGTACGGTATATGCGCGGGTGGATATGCTGCTTAAGGACGGCGTTCCTTATGTGCTTGAGGTAAACACATTGCCGGGCATGACCGAAACGAGCCTGCTGCCAAGAAGTGCGCTTGCTGCCGGATATACCTTCAGCGGGCTGCTGGATGAGATTATCTCCGGTTCGCTCGCAGAGCGGCGGGGGATCGCGTCGGAGCCGGAGGTTCCAGGCACAGTAGGCTTACCGGGAGTCCGGAGCGTACAGGGAGAAGTCGGTAATGAAAATAAGCAGGGCGCTCAGAGTTTGCGTGACACGCAGGCACTGCAGACTGTGCGGCAGGGGGCTGTCCACTATGGATAAACACAGACGGTTTCAGCAACAGGATCACAGCGCCCTGCTGAGTGATCTGATTGCACCGCGTGTACGGGAGATAGCGCCTTCGGGCATCCGTGCTTTTTTTGATCTCAGTGCGGGTAACAACGAGATTATATCACTGGGTGTAGGTGAACCCGATTTCACTACCCCTGAGCATATTAGAGCCGCCTGTATCCGTGCCCTGGAGCGGGGAGAGACGAGTTATACCCCGAATGCCGGGCTGCCCGAGCTGCGGGAGGAGATCGCCCGCTATCAGCAGGAAAGCTTCGGGCTGTCCTATCAGCCTCTGGAGGAGGTGCTGGTAACGGTGGGCAGCAGTGAAGCCCTTGATCTGGCGCTGCGTGCCTTCACCGCGCCGGGTGATGAGGTAATCATTCCTTCGCCCAGTTACATCGCCTATTCGCCGATCGCCTATTTGAACGGGGGAACATTGGTGGAAGTGGAGGCTACTGTGGAGCAGGGCTTCAAGCTTACCGCCGAGGCGCTGCTCAGAGCCATTACCCCGCGTTCCAAGCTGCTGATGGTGAATTTCCCGAATAATCCTACAGGGGCAGTAATGTCTTATGAGGATTGGCTTCCGATTGCAGAAATCGTAAAAGCCCATAATCTGATCGTACTCTCGGATGAAATCTATGCCGAGCTGACCTATGACAGCAGACATGTCAGCATTGCTTCGCTTCCCGGCATGAAGGAGCGGACGATCGTAATCAGCGGTTTCTCCAAAGCCTTCGCCATGACCGGCTGGCGGGTCGGTTATGCCTGCGGGAACCGGGAGCTGCTGTCTGCAATGCTGAAAATCCATCAGTATACGGCGATGTGCGCGCCCGTGCTGGGCCAGATTGCCGCGATAGAATCGCTGCGCCACGGATTGCCGGACAAGAATACAATGAAAGAATGTTTCCGGCAGCGCCGTTCTCTGTTTGTTGAAGGGCTCAGATCCATCGGGCTGCATTGCCATGAGCCGCAAGGGGCTTTTTATGCCTTTCCTTCTATTAAACATACCGGAATGTCATCAGAAGATTTTGCGCTTCGCCTGCTGCGGGAAGCCGGGGTTGCTGCTGTGCCGGGCCAAGTGTTCGGTACGGGCGGTGAAGGTCATCTCCGCTGTTCCTATGCCGCTTCCACAGCGAAGCTGACTGAAGCGCTCGAACGGATGGAAGGTTTTATGAAGGTAAAAATGTAATTGTAAGATTAATCTCTATCCCCTATAATCCATAAGGAAGAAATAGGGAGTATTAGTGACGAAATAGCTGGCGAGCCGCAGCAGAGGGCCCTCTTCTTCAGAGAAGGGGGCCCTTCTAATTTCAATGCAAGAACAAACAGGAGGCTATAATGATGATTTCAGCAATTGAAGAAGTAACGGGACGGATTACTCCGCCGGATGAACAAGCCGAGCTGCAGGCAGCGCTTCGCCTGAACAGTCTGACCAAGCCGCCGGGAAGCCTCGGACGTCTGGAAGCGCTGGCTGTCCGGCTGGCTGGCATCTCGAAGAAGGCGCAGGCCAGCTACGGGACACGTACTGTTGTTGTAATGGCTGCCGATCACGGTGTCTGCTGTGAGGGGATCAGTGCTTTTCCGCAGGAAGTTACGGTGCAGATGGCCTATAATTTTCTCACAGGTGGGGCGGCGGTCAATGTCCTGGCCCGTCAGGCTGGAGCAAGTGTGCAGTTCGTGGATATTGGAATCAATGCGGAGCTCGAGCATCCGGAACTGATCAACCGTAAGGTGCGGCCTGGAACGGACAATATGGCAGCAGGACCGGCCATGAGCCGGGAAGAGGCTCTTCAGGCTGTACTTGTCGGTGTAAATGTTGCCCGGGAAGCGGTTAAGAACGGAACGGAGATTTTTATCACCGGTGAAATGGGCATCGGCAATACAACGGCCAGTGCCGCCATTCTGTGCGCTCTGGAGGGCATCTCACCGGAGGTTGCTGTAGGCCGAGGAACGGGGATTGATAATGAACGGCTGCTGCACAAAATTGAAGTCGTTGCGCGTGCACTGCGCGTGAATTCTCCGGACCCGGCAGATCCGCTGGATGTGCTTGCCAAGGTAGGCGGACTTGAGATCGCCGGTCTGGCCGGGCTCATTCTCGGAGCTGCTGCACTGGGCGTACCGGTCATTCTGGACGGATTCATCTCGGGTGCCGCTGCACTTGTAGCGAAGGCCATTGCGCCTGAATCCACAGCATATATGATCGCTTCCCATGTCTCAAACGAGCAGGGCCATAAGCTGATGCTGGAGCGCCTGGGACTGGAAGCACTGCTTGATTTGGGGCTGCGTCTGGGCGAAGGAACGGGAGGCGTGCTCAGCCTTCACCTGATTGACGCGGTCAGCCGCATCATGACCGAGATGGCTACCTTTGAGAGCGCCGGAGTATCCGGGGCTGAGGGAAAATGAGCATCCTTGTAACCGGAGGAGCGCGGAGCGGTAAAAGCAGCTTTGCTGAGCGGCTGACGCTCTCCTTGGCGAATCAGGCCGTATATGTGGCTACCGGACAAGCCTTTGATGAAGAAATGAAGCTGCGGATTGCCCTGCACCGCAAGCTTCGCGAAGCGAATGGCAGTGCCTGGGAGACGCTGGAGGAGCCGCATGCTCTGCCAGCGCTTCTGGACCGTCTCTCTGGCGGAAAGGCGGTGCTTGTGGATTGCCTGACACTATGGCTCTCCAATGTACTGCTGGCCGTGGAGGATCAGGAGGACCGACAGGAACGGGTGGAGCGGGAAATCGCCCGCTTGGAGCACAGTGTATCGTCTTTTCAGGGTGTGCTGGTGCTGGTGACAAATGAGGTGGGGGACGGCATTGTGCCGGAATATGCGCTTGGCCGGCTGTACCGGGATCTGGCCGGACGCATGAATGCGCTGCTGGCCCGGAGCAGTAAGCAGGTCTTTCTGGTCACTGCCGGCATTCCGATAGAGCTGAAGAGCAGGGAGTATCTGTTATGAGCGCTCGTGGGGATGCTGCCGCCGCATTTCAGTTTCTTTCGCGGTTTCCGGTCAAGGATGGCGGGGATTTCTCCCGCGATCTGCTGCAGCGCAGTGTGGTCTATTACCCGATGGTTGGCGCAGCCATCGGACTGAGTGCAGCGCTGGGTGCAGGCATCGCGGCCTGGCTGCTGCCTGCCTGGCCTGCTGCTGTGATCACCCTCATTCTATGGGTGGGGCTGACCGGCGGCCTGCATCTGGACGGCTGGATGGATAGCGCGGATGCGCTGCTCAGTTACCGTACACGTGAGCGAATGCTGGAGATTATGAAGGACAGCCGCGTAGGGGCCATGGGGGTGCTGGCCTGCGTGCTGCTTCTGCTGCTGAAGGCCTCGCTGCTCGCGGCATTCATCGAAGGCGGCTCCTGGTCGGAGCTGCCGCTGCTCCTGCTGCCGCCGGTCTGGAGCCGCTGGTACATGGTGCGGGCTATGGCCCGCTACCCGCTCGCCCGCGGCAATGAAGGGCTGGCCGCCAGCTTCAAGGGGCTGCCTGCCCGGCAGGAGCGGCGCACGCTGCTGCTGGCAGCGCTGCTCTCGCTGGCCGCAGCCGCCGCGCCTCTGGCGCTCGGCGCGGACAGCGCCTGGCCGCAGCTGCTGGCGGCGGCCATCCTTGCGCCCGCTCTGGCGCTGGCCTGCGGCACGCTTGCGGCGCGGCGGATCAGCAGCCGGCTCGGCGGGCTCACCGGCGATGTGTACGGCGCGCTGAACGAGCTGCTGGAAGCGCTGCTCCTGCTGTTTCTGGTGCTGCTACAGCATAACCTGTAGCGCCCCGAGCCTTAGAGCGGATTATAGCCGGCCTGTGTGCCGGCTTATTTTAAGAATATAAGCATTGATATGTTTTACGCTATCAATCATCTTTATATTTCTCCGTCAGCAGAATAATAGCAAGGAGGCTTGGCATGGAAGATCAAGCAGTAACAACACGAATGAAGCCACAGCCTGCGGCTGTGCTGATGATTCAGGGAACGGCATCGGATGTCGGGAAGAGTCTGGTTACCGCCGCTATTGGGCGGATTATGACCCGGGACGGATACCGGACAGCGCCTTTCAAATCGCAGAATATGGCGTTGAATTCCTACGTCACTGTGGACGGCAAGGAAATCGGCCGTGCCCAGGGCATGCAGGCTGAAGCATTCGGCACTACCGCGACCACCGATATGAATCCGATTCTGTTGAAGCCCTCCGGCGAGATGAGTGCGCAGATTATAGTGCACGGAGTGCCGCATGCAGCGCTGAGCGCCCGCGAATACCGGGAGAAATTCCTGCCGGAAGCCAAAAGCACGGTGATGGATGCGCTTGGACGGCTGCGGAGCTCTTATGATGTCGTATTGATGGAGGGCGCAGGCAGCCCGGCTGAGATCAACCTGAAGGCGAGGGACATCGTCAATATGAATCTGGCGGGATGGGCGGATGCCCCGGTGCTGCTGGTGGCTGACATTGACAGGGGCGGTGTGTTCGCTTTTCTGGTCGGCACCCTGGAGCTGTTGGAGCCGCATGAGCGGGCTCGTGTCAAAGGCTTCATTATCAATAAATTCCGCGGCGATCTGTCGTTACTACAGCCAGGGCTCGATTGGCTGGAGCAGCGGACAGGCATACCGGTTCTGGGAGTCCTGCCATTTCTGCCTCAATTGCGGATCGAAGCTGAGGATTCCGTGGTTCTGGAAGGAACGACTGGACGGTTGCGGGCGATGAAGGGCAAAGAGCTGGATATCGCCGTCATCCGCTACCCGAGAATCTCCAACTTTACCGATTTTGATCCTCTGGAGGACGAGCCGGATACTGCTGTGCGCTATGTGGCAGCTGCTGATGAGCTGGGCACGCCGGATGCCATCATCCTGCCAGGGACTAAGAACACAGGTGCCGATTTAGATTATCTGCGGGAACAGGGTTTCCCGGAAGCGATCGCCGCGGCAATGAACCAGGGGACCAGGCAGCTTGTTGGCATCTGCGGAGGGTATCAGATGCTGGGCCGGAAGCTGTATGACCCGCATGCGGTAGAAAGTTCAGAACCGGGTGAAAGAGAAGGGCTTGGGCTGTTACCGCTGTCCACTTCTTTTCTCCAGCAGAAGATTACGGTCCGTGCCAGCGGTGTGCTGGCTCAGAACCACCCGCTGCTCTTAGGCGGAACACCTCCCGGATCAGTAATGGAACTCTCTATTGAAGGGTATGAAATTCATATGGGAACCACTGTGAACCATGATCCCTCATTGGTCAGAAGCCTCTTTCAGCTGAAGGGACCGGAAGGGAGTACGCAGCCCGAAGGTTGGGGAACACCGGAGGGCCGGGTCTGGGGAACCTATCTGCATGGATTGTTCCACAATGACGGCTTGCGCAGAGCCTGGCTTGATGGTCTGAGACTCTCCAAAGGGCTTATACCGCTTGCGCAGACCTTCTCGGCAGCAGCGCTGCGCGAACAGGAGTTTGACAGGCTGGCGGATAGCGTGCGTGCGAACCTTGACATGGCAGCGGTCTATGAGATCATGGGATTAACTCAATAAGGGAGGTAACCATGGCCATAGCGATTCTTCTCTTTATCGTTGCCGGTCTGGCCGAAATCGGCGGCGGGTATCTGATCTGGCTGTGGCTGCGCGAATCGCGTCCGCTCTGGTACGGAGGAGTTGGAGCGCTGATTCTCGTAGCATACGGCATTATTCCCACCCTTCAGAAGTTTCCTTCCTTCGGCAGAGTCTATGCAGCCTATGGCGGGGTATTCATCGTGCTAGCCGTGCTATGGGGCTGGCTGGTGGATAAAAAAACACCGGATCTCTATGACTGGATCGGTGCCGGCATTTGTGTAATCGGAGTGGCCGTCATTCTCTGGGCACCGAGACATTGACCGGCAGCAAACGTGAATGCTCACCAGTGTACCGGGACTAAGGGCCGCACCGCATACACACAAAAACAGCAACGGGTGCCGTTCCTTCATAGGACGGCACCCGTTGCTGTATGCTTCTGCGGCAATTATCATAATTCACCGCGGGACTAAATTTTGAACTGCTGTACCGCTTCCTGCAGCTTCACGGCTTGCTGGTACAAATGCTCTACAGTCTCAGCATGAACTTCAAGCTCCTGATGCTGCTGCTCGGAGTTGGCAGCAAGTGTGTCGGCATTTTGCTGTGACTTGGAAGTGATCTGGGCGGTTTCCTCCACGGAGGCACTGACCTCCTCGGTACCTGCCGAGATTTGCTGTGTAGCGGCAGATACGGACTGAATGCTGTGGTTGATGCTCTGAATAAGAATCAGCAAGTGGCTAAAAGCATTTCCGGCCTCAGACACTTTGCCCACACCCGAAGCCACCTCGGCATTCACATGATTCATTTCTTCTACCGACCGGTTCATATCCTCCTGCAGGCTAAGCAGGAACTCACGGATTTGTTCATTCGATTCTTTGGATTGCTCGGACAGCTTGCGGACCTCTCCGGCAACCACTGCAAAACCGCGGCCATGTTCACCCGCCCGTGCAGCTTCAATGGAAGCATTCAGCGAGAGCATTTGAATCTGCTTGGTGATCTCTGTAATTCCCTGGACAACTTCACCGATCTGCATAGAACGCTCATTCATGATGCGGAACTGCTCCAGCGACTTCACCGAAGCCTCGGCCACATGACGCATCTGATCCACAGCGCTTTGAGCGATATCATTGCCGCCTGAGGCTTCTTGGGAAGCCTCAATGATCTGTTCGGTAACTTCACCTGCGGCTGAAGCAATATGCTGGATGCCGATATTGATCTCATCCATCGCCCGGGAATTATCCTGCGCGCTGCCGGCAATGGCCGTGCTGCCTTTGCTGATTTCTACAACAGACAGGGCAGATTCCTCAGCCATCCCGTTCAGAATGTCAGTGCGTTCCTTCAAGACATTGGAATCCGCGACCACAATGCTGGAGGTATCCAGAACCTGTCCAATCATCTCTCTCAGCCTCTCGCTCATGGTCCGGAAGCTCTCAGCCAGCAGGCCTACTTCATCGTTGCCTTTAATCTCCAGTTGCTGGGTGAAATCCCCGCTGGCCAGCTTCGTGCTGTAGACGGCTAGCTGTGTGATCGGACGTGTGATTCTGCGGGTCATCAGCAGCGCAGCGCCCACACCAACGATCAGCACACCCAAAGTGATTCCTGCACTAATCCAAAGGATGCTGTTCATTTTATCCTGGATAAAAGCAACATCTGAACTTGCTCCGATGACCATTGTAGTGCCGGGGACCCCGACATACGCAGTCTTATGTATTCCGTGACTATCACTATATATTTCACTAAGTCCGGCTTTTCCCTTGGTCGCCCGCTCCATGGCGGGTTGAACCTCAATGCTCTCATCCGGCTGCAGCTTCGCGCCATGATCTGCAGTTAGTACAGTAGCTTTGCCTTCCTTCAAATCGATGAGAAAGATGGTTTCCAGGCCATGCTGTTTTCGTTTATCCTGAAAATAAAATTCGATCGTTGTCCTCGATTGTTCGTTTTTGTTGAGAGTCTGCTGGGCATGTGTCGCATTCATATTTTTATAGATGTCCTGCGCGGAACTGGTCAGAATCTTGTCAATCTGCGGGATCACATAACTGTCAAAGGTATTGATAGATATGAAATAATAGCTGGTACTTAATAAAGCAGATGACAGCAACAGAACAATGAACAGCAAAAACGTAAATCTACGGCCAATGGATTTCTTGACTTGAAACATTTCATTCTCTCCTTTTCCTTCAATTACATCCTTCTATCCCATGCCAATGCTTTTTGGGCAGGCAAGCAGCAATATATTCCGTAGGTATGGTCATATATGGAGCTATCGTTTCCAGGAATGTGATTGATAACTATTCTATAGAATTAACCTCAGGTTGAATAGTGAAAATTTGCTTAATGCTGAAGAATTTTCAGAAAATTTATGTATATTTATCGAATACTTTAGCTGTTTTATGAAAAAAATGAATTTATATTTCATAGCATGTTAGCTTTGATTATGGTAAAGTGAAAATGTTTTGTTCTCAAAAAAAGAACGCCGCGGTTCGTAACCATCCCGCGTAACCAAAACTAGGAGGAATAATTGATTCGTGTTTAATTTGTTGTGGGGAATGTTGTTCGTCGTTGTCAATTTTGGTTTCTATCTGCTTTGCTACCGGCTTTTTGGCAAAAAAGGCCTGTATGCCTGGGTCGGTGTGGCTACTGTCATCGCCAACATTCAGGTCGCCAAGACGATTGCCATGCCCTTCGATATTGTGATGACACTGGGCAACACGATGTATGTCACACTCTATATGACCAGTGACCTGCTGAATGAGAAATATGGACGGGCCGAGGCGCGGAATGCGGTGTGGTTTGGTTTTTTCACGCTGCTGATGACTACGGTAATCATGCAGATGGTGCTGCGGTTCGAGCCCCAGGAAACGGATATCGCCCAACAGTCGCTCAAGATCATCTTTGGTCTGATGCCGCGTCTCGCGGCGGGAAGCCTAACCGCTTATTTTATCAGCCAGTTTCTTGATGTCCGGCTGTATGCCTGGATTCGCAAATATTACAGCAGTTCAAGACAGCTCTGGATCCGCTCCAACGGAAGTACGATGGTCAGTTCTTTTGTTGATACACTAATTTTCTGCACCATTGCCTTTGCGGGAACCTATGATCTGCGGGTATGGACAGAAATTCTGCTGACCACGTATATCGTGAAATTTCTGCTTACCGGTGCCGGAACACCAATTCTGTACATTGCCCGTTCCTTCAAATTTGCAGAGGACGAGGTGCCTGCTCACCCGGCGGCAGATTCACGCAGCGCTTCCTGAAGCCTGGCAGAAGAATCACCGCACCACAGAAGGTGCCTTATCATTGCATCAAAAAAGCAGCAAACCAACTCCGGGAGGAGCTGGTTTGCTGCTTTTTGCTGAATGTAAGGATTTACGCTATAAATCTATAAATGCAGCACCGTCAGCCCTTTCGGCATAGTCGTCAGCGTCTTGGGACCCTCTGGTGTAATCCAGACATCATCTTCAATCCGGACGCCCCCCAGACCGGCTACATAAATACCTGGCTCTACAGTGAAGACATTGCCGATGTCGATGAAATCCCCATTCATTCCGTGCAGTGAAGGATATTCATGCGTGTCCATCCCGAGGCCATGTCCGACCCGGTGCATGAAATACTCGCCATAGCCTGCGGCTTCGATCACTTCACGAGCCGCGCGGTCTACCGAACCGAAGGTGGCTCCGGCCCGGGAAGCTGCAATGCCGGCTTCATTAGCCGCCAGAACCGTGTTGTAGATTTCAACCAGCTTGGGATTTGCTTCTTCAACGGCATACGTACGGGTGATATCGGAGGCATAGCCTGCAGCGTATACGCCGAGGTCGAACATCAGGAAGTCACCCGGCTGAATGACCCGGCTGCCAGGCACACCGTGGGGCAGTGCGGTATTCGGACCGGAGAGGACCATCGTATCGAAGGAAGGGCCGGAAGCGCCAACCTTTTTCATCAGATAGTCCAGCTCGGCCACCAGCTCGATTTCGCTGACTCCGGCTTTGACATGAGTGAGGCCTTGACGGAGTACCTCCTCCACCAGCTCGGCGGCATGCTTCATGCGGCTGACTTCCTCCGGGGTTTTCTTCGCGCGCATCGCCCGCAGGATAGGGCCGATATCACGGAAAACATCCGCAGGAACCGCTTCTGCCAGTTGTTCATAACGGCTCACGGTGAAGTGCTCCTTCTCGATGCCCAGCGTTCCGGGCCTCAAGCCTGCAAAACATGATTTCAGCAGCTCATACGGATTATCCGTGTCGCTGTGTGTCAGAATCTTGGTCACTGAGGAGGCAGCAGAAGCGGCTTCGGCATCGAGTGCGGGAACGATCAGCACCGGCTCTTCGCCGCGGATCAGCAGCAGTCCCAAAAAACGCTCATGAGGATTGCTGGCAAATCCGGTCAAATAGTACACATGCTTCGGATCGGTGACGAGCAGCGCATCCAGGCTCCCGCCAGCCATTCCCTGCTCCAAAGTGGATAGAGCCTTATTCATTTCATTAGTTCCCCTTTCGGCTTCACGTTAAAATCAACGTTCTCATTATAGATCATAACCCGTCAGGGTGCACGTGCAGTAACGCTGGTTACTGAATGGGAAACGGATAATCATATAATTCTTACATGTTCGTGAAATACACAACTTTAGTCCTATCTCTAACTTGGGTTTATTGGGGGAATGTGACAAATTATCTTTTTTTACGATAAAATACGAGATTTTAATAGAGGAATAGATTGACATATAATAGGCCGTTGGGTACGATTTCCACTAGGTCTATCTAATTATGACAATTCTGCTGGGGGAGTAGTCATGGGTAGGATACTATCATGGGGAAAAGGGAGACAGCTATGTATTCAAAAAGGTTGAGAACTACGGTTTCGCTGGTTTTAGTTTTACTTTTATCTTTTCTAAGTGTGCTGGAGGTATCGGCGGCATCTTTGAAGGCGGGGGTGGTAACCTCGGAAAAAATGCTGAACGGGAAGCAGAAAATCTCCGTCAACAGCGTACTGGATGTAACCTACGGTGATTATACGACGCTAAATTCGGTGAAATTCTCCCTTCTTAAGGACGGAAATGAAGTAGCCAGTCAATCGAGGTCGAAATACCAGATCGAGCATATGTCTGCAGCAGACTCGGTTTACTCTGTCTATTATTCCAACATTGCCTTTGAGGGGCTGAATGCAGGAGAGGAATACACTCTGCGGGCAGAGTACCAGGGAAAGTCGGGGGTAGTCGTTACAGATCCCCAGAGCATAACAATCCCTGCTTCAACAAAAATTAAAGTGGTCGTAGAACATATGGCCAAAGACTCGGATACATACGTGGAAGCCGCTGCAGGGGAAGTTCGCAGTGATGATAAAAGCATCAGAATCTCGTTTACGAGCAATGGGGTACCGCTGGTAAATGAGAGAATTGACGTACGGGCGAACACTAAATATTATAGTAACTTTGTTACTAATGCATCTGGTCAGATCGAACTGGTGGGTAAAGCAGATTTTCCGTTGGTTGACTCTGTCCTGATCCTTTCTGTCAAATCAGGAACGGATAACTATGAGGCCACACCGGTGTATATTACAGATAAGCAGGAGGCAGGGACATATACAGCTGCTATCCGTTATCTTGATGCTGATGGTAATCTGATGCGCCAGAACTATGACAATTCTAGCTGGCCAAACGGTGTTGTTCAAAGAATTGGTGTTTCTGGACTAGATATGCTGGTTCTAAAAACAGCCGGTGTCACGGGTGATTTCAAAACACTCATTAAATCCGCAAACAATGAAGTGTATATGTTCCATACGAGCCAATCGGCGCTGTACTCCGCCGTAGACGGAAGTCATCTTGCTATTATCCAGAATGGCAGTGACTATAGCCGCCTGAACCTGAAGTACTCTTGGGATGGAGCGCCATTAGAGGTGAAATCCGTCTCTGTTACAGCAAATAATCACTATAAACAGCTCAGCAGCTCCAACATCTCTCAGGATATAACTGCAAATGTATTATACGTTAAGAAAGACATCGAATACGATGTCACAGCCGTTGCCGCTATTCCGGGAACGGACAGCAGAGTTGTGTTGCATCATCAGATAAAGCCGGGTGAACCGGTTAGTACCATAGAGTATGCAGCCAAGTCTGAGGACTTCAGTGCACTGAAGCTCCAGGTCCCGGATCGGGGACAAGGTCAAGGTCAGATTAAGGTATCCTTTTTAAATGCCAAATTGAACTTCAACCAGGCCAGCGTAACAGTGCCTTCAGCGGATTCAACCGTGTATGTTCATAAAGGGGAAGAAATTCACCGTCTGACTGCGACAACAACAATCGGAAATAATGGCAGCAGCAGCTACACGAATCAGGTTGTTCTGAAATCCTTTTTCACGCCGGTAGAGAAAGAGTATTCTCTTAAGGCTGGAAGCAGCTACAAATCGCAAATTATTCTGAATGTGCTGGGCTCGAATTATTATGCTCAGGACGAAGTCCGCAACCAGATCGTTCTGGGTGAAAATCTGGAGACGCGGGTGGTTATGACTGATGAGAATCAGAATGTTGTGGATCTGAACGGCAACTACAGAATCCAGATTCTGGATGCAGCCGGAGCTATCGTTGAAGAGAATTCGCTCTATTGGACTACGGAAGAAAAGGATGGCTATCTCCAGCGTGTGAACAAACGGGAATGGAAACCTGTGAAGTCCGGAGACTATAAAGTCCAATTTGTCCCTTACTTCTATCAGAATGGGGGATATGTGAAGGGTGAAGTTCTTGCGGAAGCCGACCTGAAGGTCTTGTCTAAGCAGGAACTGGAAGTGGAAGTCCGCGATAAGGCTGGTAAGCTGGTCGACTTGGTGAATAAACCTTATCTAACCGTGGATCAAGCCGGGAAGGTTACCTTCACTGTACGTGAACATGTAACAGGGGCTATTGGTAAGGCTCTTCCGGGTGTGAAAATTACACGCTATGGACAGGAAATGGGGATCACTGATGCAGAGGGGCAATTCACACTGCCTGCAAGCGAAAGCTCCTATCTTGGAGAGTTCTTCTTCCAAAAATCGGATTACTTGTCCAAAACGGTATCGGTAGCTGTAATTGATCCGAAAACGCAATCCGTAATACGGGTCCGGGGACTCGATAAGCCGGAGGGGGAATATGCCGGTGGAGTGCCGCTGGATTATGCCTACGTGCAGGCTAGAATCAAGAAAAGCGACGGCACATACATTCAACAGACTCAGTTTATCAACATTGATGATCAGCAGGCTTTTCTTATTGTAGAAGCACCATCGGTAGTCGGTGTAGACTTTATGCGCTATAACCGCAGCAATATGGGAGTAGAGTCCAAGTACGGTTACTATATGTACGGTTCTGTGCAAACCAATCCAGGCAAGGAATATTCACTGGTGCTGGATGCCAGGGATCCTCTTCAAGAGGTAAGTAAAGTCAAACTTACGGAGTATATGGAGGAACTATCTCTTATCCGTAAGGGCTTGTCCGGAGTAGATTATGTTCCTTACGTAATCGACAGCAACAGTAGTGACCAGAACTACTTTTATGCCACAGAAGGAACTTACAGCGTATTGGCGCATACAAGTGGAGACACTTTCATTTATCGTGATAATGTAGTGGTCACCGAAGGGGATAATACATGGTTGTATACTGATTCCCCTAGTGATCTGGCTACGGTGGTAGCACCGGAATCAGGAAGCATTTACTCTGTGGATTTCATCACAGCAGATCAATCGAAGCTTAGGGGTTATGCATATGACGCTACACAGGTCCAACTGACACCCGGCGAAGTGATTGTGAATCTGGACCAGATGATCGGGAGTCTGGAGTACCAATATAATATTCACCTTTCAGGAGATACACTCAAAGCGGGAACCTTCAACGAGCTGAGTCCCGGCGCTATTGCCGGACTGGATATAGTGGGTCTGAAGAATGGAAAATTGGTCCGCAGCAGCGCCTATAACTGGCTGAATATCGGATTGGTTGATACAGCAGGTAACGCAATAAGCCAACTGTCCAAACCAAGAATTCTGGTTACAAGCTATGGTTCATCCAGCGGTCACACCACGATTAATCCGGAAGCATCTTCTTACACCATTGAGGATGAAGTGGGGAACAAGCTGTATGAAGGAAGTTCGTTAAGCTATCCATTGAATGCCTCCGTAATGTTGAAAGACGGAAGCTATGTAGTGAAAGCGAATGTTACTATTGACGGAAAAACTTACACCCTTAACAAGAAAATTGTACTGGAAACGAAAGAGGGCACAATCGTTGATCCGGGAACCACTCCTCCAGGTGAAGATTTAGAGAACGGTGGCAGTACACCAGGAAACGGAACTAATCCTGGCAGCGGCACTGGCAGCGGCACTGGTAGTGGTACAGGTAGTGGTACAGGTAGCGGTACAGGCAGTGGCACAGTAACAACTCCTGCACCAACCCAAGCGCCGAATGTAAGCGTAAATGAACAGAACACCAAGCTTCAGGAACTGGTCAAAAGCGTGACAGGAACACCGGCAGAGAAGGCAGCCGCAGCTCAAAGTGCACTGAGCAGCATTGCAACTTCGCTCAAATCCGTTACAACGGCTCAAGGGGCTGAGCAGAACAGCAAGAGCTTGTCCCAAGCCTTGGACAGCGCTGCCCAATTACTCGCAACGATTCAAGATCCGGCAGAGAAGCTGAAGATTGTCAGCTCAGTTAATGAACTCGTCAATAGCGCCCCTTATGTGCTGAATCATCTGGAAACCGGTGAGAAGGCAGTTGCTTTTGCACAGTCGCTGATTCAGAATGCAGCAGCAGTCTTGAATAACGCACAGGGGGTCGCTGCGGCCGATATCCTGCAAATCAAGAATGGCATAGTGTCTTCCAGCCAAGCGGCCCTGAACAAAGCTGGTGAAGTAACGATTGCCAAGGAAAACGTAACGGTGGAGGGAAACTCGGTCTCCTCTCAATTGACAGAAGGATTGGTCAGCAAGCAGATTGAAGCCTCCAAAAAAGCTCTGGCTGCTGTATCAGAGGACCTGAACGCCAAGCTTGGTGCGGGTCTGGCCAGTGAACTCAAGGTTTCCTTGACCGTAGAGATTCCTCCGGTTGGTGAAGGTGTGAATAAGCTGAACACCTCGCTCCCATCGGAGATTCTGACGATGATACAGAACAATGGTATTGATGGACTCAAGCTCCAGATGGGAAAAACAGCATTTACCATTGAGCCGGATACATTCGGTACGGTGAAAGCCGGGGAGAAGATTACCCTTGCAGCTGAAGTTGTGGAGAACGCCGTGATCGGTAAGCCAAGCCAGGCGGAACCGCTGGCTACCCTGCCGGTGATGGAATTCAGTGCAAAGGTAGGAGATAAGGCAGTCAAAAGCTTCGAGAAGCCGATCAACGTGTCCTTCGATGTATCCGCAATTGACACATCCAAATACTCGGCGGCTAACCTTGAAAAACTCACAGTGTATGTACTGAATGAGACCAGCCTGACCTGGGAAGCGGTCGGCGGTAAGTTTGATCCGGTTACACAAACCGTGACTGCTCCAAGAGGCCACTTCAGTCGTTATACTGTAATGCTCGGAAAAGGTGCATTTACGGATGTGGCTGAAAATCATTGGGCCGTGAAAGAAATCAATTACCTGTTAACCAAGGGAATTGTGGAGCAGACAGCTAAGTTTAATCCTTCGGATAAGGTAAACCGCGCACAGTTTGCAGCCTGGATTTCCAAAGCCTATGGTCTGGATGGCACAGGGCTGACTCTGCCATTCAAAGATCTTGCTGCCGGAAGCGCCGGTTATAATGAAATTGCCGCTGCTTACGCAGCAGGAATCATTACAGGCAAATCCGCTTCGGTTTTTGACCCTAAGGCAACCATTTCCCGTCAGGAAATGGCCACCATGCTTGCACGTGCTCTTACTCTCTATAACGGGGCTAAGAACGTTTCCGACCCAGGGAATGTAAATGCAGCCTTTACCGATAACGGTAAAATTGCTAAATGGGCAGCAGCAGGTGTAGCTCTGACCAAGAGCAGTAAGCTCTTTGGGGGCTTTGAAGACGGTACCTTCCGTCCAGCACAAACGGCAACCAAAGCAGAAGCAGCAGCACTGATCTACAGACTTTATCAACTGAAGTAGAGTAAACTGTCCTATCACTAACTAAAGGCTGGCCTGCACGCAGATTAACATTCTACGGGCGGGTCAGCCTATTTGTGTATTAGAGCTTTTCTTCATCCCCTGATATGATGTAACATATTCATAAATCATGTGCTTTGTAAAGGCCAGGCCGAAGCGGATGCCGTCCAAAGAAGAACGGCGAAGCGTTTCCACCTGGAGGAGAGGGGACTTGCCCATGCTAGGGAAGACGGTGCTGGTCACCGGAGGCAACTCCGGTATGGGACTGGCGACAAGCATTGAAATGGCCCGGCGGGGAGCGGCGGTTATTATGGCCTGCCGTAGCCGCCAGCGGGGAGAAGAAGCGCTGGGGGAAGTGAAGCGGCAAAGCGGGTCAGATAATATCAGGCTGATGCTGTGCGATCTGGCCTCATTCAAGAGCATCCGGGCTTTTGCGGAGGAATTCAAGGCCGGTTATCCTGTGCTTGATGTGCTGATTAATAACGCAGGAGTGGTTACAGTCAAGAGACAGCTCACAGCAGACGGCTATGAAATGGATCTCGGTGTCAACCATCTGGGCCACTTTCTGCTGACCAATCTGCTGCTGGAGCCGCTGGCTGCGGCAGAGCAGGGCCGGATTGTAGTGGTTGCCTCCGGTGCCTATAAGATCGGTAAACTTCATCTGGACGATCATACCCTCTCGCGTGGTTATAATCCGGCTAAGGCCTACGCCCGTTCCAAGCTGGCCAATATCTTGTTCACCCGGGAGCTGGCTTCACGGCTGCAGGGGACAAGAGTCACGGTGAACGCCTTGCATCCAGGGGCAGTTGGAACAAGCATCGGGGTGAACCGGGAGACCGGTTTTGGGCGCTCGGTCCTGAAGCTTCTGTCTCATTTCTTTTTGACGCCGGAGCAGGGGGCTGATACAGCCATTTGGCTGGCAACAGCGCCGGAGCTGGGGGAAGTAAGCGGAGAGTATTATTACCGCCGCAAGGTTCAGGAGCTGTCCCCCAGAGCGCAGGATGCTGCAGCCTCAGCACAATTGTGGCAGTGGAGTCTGGATCAGACCGGGTACGTTTGAAATTCATATATTTGCAGGAGGAATAGATCAATGGCAGCGCAGAATTACAGGATTGAAGATGCAGTGGCTGGGGATTTAGGGGCCATTGTAGATATTTATAACTCAACAGTTGCGGGAAGGATGGTGACTGCTGATCTGGAACCGGTGAGCACTCAGGACAGAGAAAAGTGGTTTCAGGAGCATAACAGTCATCACAGGCCGCTCTGGGTGCTCAAAAAAGACGGTGAAATCGCCGCCTGGTTTAGTTTTCAGTCTTTTTACGGCCGTCCGGCCTATAACGGTACTGCAGAAATCAGCGTCTATGTAAATGAAAAATTCCGCGGTACAGGGGCAGGTAGCCTGCTGCTGGCCAAGGCTCTGGAGGAGTGCCCGCGTCTTGGCCTGCAGAATCTGGTCGGCTTTGTGTTTGGCCATAATGAGCCAAGCCTGTCGCTGCTGCGGAAATTCGGTTTTGAACAGTGGGGCTTGCTGCCCGGTGTTGCTGAGATGGACGGCATTCTGCGTGACCTGGTGATTATCGGCCGCAAACTGTGAGAAATGGCAGCTTCTCCGGTATCGTTCCCGTATTCTGGCTCAATGCGGACGGACAGATTCAGACTGGCACTCTTCGGCGGTAATCCATGAATCTGACCATTGCTGAAGATCCCGAATAACCGATTCCAGTGCCCGGCCTTTGTCTGTCAAAGAGTACTGGATTCGAACAGGTGTCTCAGGAAACACCTCACGGAGGACAATGCCCTCTTGTTCAAGTTCCTTGAGCCGCTCTGAGAGCAGCCGGCCGCTAACCGGCAGAGAGGCTTCAATAACGCTAAACCGCTGGGGTCCCTGTAGAAGCTGGTAGATGACTAAGCCCGTCCAACGTCTGCCGATGATATCCATGCTTTTTTGTAACCTTGGACACAAGTCTGTAGATTTCATAAGGCTCACCTCTTACTTAACATTATAAACGAAAAGACCTTTAACTAAAACAAATTTGAAGTATATAGCGTTCCCCGAAAGGATGATTGAATTGGCTAAAAAGAAAAAACCAGCCCATGCACCGCGCCCCGCAGCTTCGGAGGCTCCGGCAACTCTGAAGGATCTGTTGAGCAGCGATGTGCTGGAGAAGCTCAAGGCGCAGGGTGATGCCCTTAAGGCCGAAGAGAACGACAAAAAAGAAGCCGCCCGTAAGGCGGTGGAGGACCAGCGCAAGGCGGAGCAGAAGCGTCTGGAGAATGATTTTGCCCATTTGCTGGAGAACAGCAGTCAGGATTGGCACAAATTTAAATGAATGTTTTTCCAGTAAAAGGATTGACATGAACCGGAACGTGCGTTTATATTGGGTTTATCAAATTAAAGGGAGGTCGATGAGTCATGATTGGAAATACACAGCTTACAACCGCATATGGAAGATCTGATCTCACCGGCCCCGTTCGGGAAACATGATGTGCACCGGCCTGTTCTGCTGAATTTATGCAGGATAGGTACGACTGGCATACTGTAATGAACCTTTGGCAGGGTGCTATATACGGAAACTCTGCGAAGAGCCGTGGATCAGAATGATGATCTGCGGCTCTTTTTGCGTACCCATTTTATTTGCTCCACACATTAATAGCTTACACTTTGAAGGGAATTGAACAACAATTATGAATATGAACATGCAAATTGCGGGCAATGATATGCCCCGTTATAAACATGAGCTTGCCCTGCCGGGCGGCGACCTGAAGGTATACGCCAGTGAGCAGCTGTTTGCATCACTGGATTATAAAGTACTGGAAATGGCGAACAACAATCTGCAAATTCCTAATATCGAATACATGAGCTACACTCCGGATGTGCATGTAGGTGTCGGAACCTGCATTGGCACTACGGCAGTATGGGATGCCGCTGAAGGGTATGTGTCTCCCTCCATTGTGGGCAGCGATATCGGCTGTGGCATGCGAGTGCATCTGACGACATTGCATAAGGATGATCTGCGTGAAGTGAAGCTACGCCGGAAGCTGGTACGCGCCATTGAGAAATATTTACCGATGGAGCAGCAGCAGCGGGGAAGTTACAGTGATATCCGGCTGGAGAACATTATCCGCAAAGGGCTGCACGGGCTGCCGAACAAGTATGTGCCGGACAGCTATACCCCGAAGAAGTCAAGCGCGTTGTCGCATGTTGAGATCAGCAAGCTCACGTTTGACGAGGAGATTCTGAATGAGCTTCCCGACATGGCCTGGCACCGGGGACACCGCCAGCTCGGAACCCTGGGCGGGGGCAACCACTTTGTGGAGATCCAGTCGATTGAAGTTGCGGAGGAGCAGCGTGAATTGGCTGAGGCTTGGGGGCTGCACGACGGGCAGATCGTCGTAATGATCCATTCCGGCTCCCGGGCCTGGGGAGGGATCGTCAACCAGTTCTGCACACCGGCCTTCGCCAAGGTGATGGGCCAGCTGGGTCTTGGCAGCGCCGATCCGCGCCTGATCTATGCACCGCTGGCACATCCTCAGGCCCAGCGCTACGTCAATCTGATGTACTCAGCGCTGAACTATGCAGTGGTGAACCGCCATCTGATCGCCTACGCGGTCCGCGAGGGGTTCCGCGAAGTATTCGGACCCAAATGTGAGCTGCGGACTCTTTACGACCTGATGCATAACTATGCCTGGCAGGAACAGACCGCTTCCGGGTCCAAGTTCGTCCACCGCAAAGGGGCAACCCGCGCGCTGCCGGCCGGACACCCGGATAATCCACGGCCTTATGCGGCTACCGGCCATCCGGCGCTGATTCCGGGATCTATGGGTACGGCCTCGTACATCATGGTCGGTCTGCCGGGAGGGGAAGAGAATTATTATTCCATCTGTCATGGCGCCGGACGTATCCGCTCACGTTCAGCAACGAAGCGGCTGGTGTCGGTCCATGATTTTTCCAAGTCGATGAGAGTAGGCGAAGAGGATGAGATTGTGGTCAATCAGCATTCCCTGGAATCTATCATTGACGAATCGCCTCAAGCCTATAAGAATGTAGATGAGATTATAGAGAGCGTTACGGGCGCCGGGCTGGCTGCGGTCGTGGCCAAATGCAAGCCGCTCGCAGCGATAAAGGGGACCAAGTAACCATGGAGAAGGAGAACAAGAAGCATACTGTAATTTACAAATACGACGAGAATACCACCGGTATGATCAAGGGCTACGATGCCTATGCACGTCTGGTGGACGGCATTCTTGAGGCTCTGCACACCCGTTATGGTGTCCGTTATGAGCTGTATGCCAGTGACGACCCCAACAGTGAGTACTGGAAGCTGCTGGAGAATGATGTGCAGAGCGGCAATCCCGGCGTGGAGCATGTGGCGCGGATTTTTGACCGTCTGGAGGACCGGACATTTGTGTATGACGATGACAAGGAGCAGCCGGAATACAGTATCCACTTGTCGATTCGCAATAACGTGCTGGCCTATCCGGATATGGGCGTGGCCCTTGCACGGGTCCCTGTATTTCAGGAGAACGGCATCAACTTCCAGGATTATGTGTTTGCCGCCTCCGACGGGCAGCTGCAGGTTTTTCTCGGCAATGTGCGCAAGCGGCAGCGGGAACAGAATATCAATAAGGTGACGGTGTACACCGACAGACGCAATGGGATCTTCCGTGAGGATGAACCGATTACACGTTCTGTCGGACGTGAGGATGTGGTGCTGGAAGCGGGAATCAAAAAAGAAATATACCGTTCGCTGGACCAATTTTTTGATTCGGACCGCAGCTTTTATGTAACCTATGACATTCCCTACAAAAGAGGGATTCTGCTCTACGGACATCCGGGGAACGGGAAGACCACGCTGGTCAAATCTATTGCAGGAAGTGTGCCTGGTCCTGTCGTCTATTGGCAGATTACCGAATACACCAGCAGTGAATCGGTGAATGAGGTGTTCGAAGCCGCAGCCCGGCTGGCGCCTATGGTGCTGGTGATCGAGGATATCGATTCGATGCCGCAGGAGGTCAGATCCTTTTTCCTGAATACGCTGGACGGGGCCACCTCTAAGGAGGGGATTTTTCTGATCGGGACCACCAACTATCCGGAGAAAATAGATCCCGGGCTCATGAACCGCGCCGGGCGCTTCGACCGGGCGTATGAGATCCGAATGCCGGACGAGGAGCTGCGGATGGAGTATCTGAAGCTGCGCGGCTTCAAAGCGTTTGCCGGTGAAGAGGGTGTGGCCACCGCAGCGCGCCTGACGGCGGATTTCTCCCTGACCCAGCTCGGCGAGCTGTATGTCAGTGCCGCACTGGAATGGCACGAGAACGGACGGGCCGATGTCGAGGCTCTTGTCCGGGGGATGCGCGGCGAGCTGGATAAAGGCCGCAAGCGGGAATGGATGAAGGACGCTGCGTCGACTATCGGATTTTATTAGAACTGTAATTTTCATTATTACATTTGCAGATAAGCTGTATTGCAATGCAGGGGAGCCGGAGGGCTCCCTTTTTGCTGTTATGCTGTGGGATAGACTGACCGCAAGGCACACGAACAGGCAGGATAATGCTGGTAAATGCCGAATTTACCTATGTTAACTATGGTGAATAGGGGGGGAGTCCATGCAAGGAAGCGAGTTGTATGTTTATCACATTGTCACTAGGAAAAGGATGGACCTTGGGCAGATCATTAGCTTTGATAAAAATCAAAAAAACACCTTATATCACTTCTTTTTTGAGAAGGAACAGATGAATTCTAAAGGTGAAGATATGATTCAAATTTTGCATGGTCATTATACAAATGACGGCTTAAAGATGGATAAAGAGAATGCAGATGTAGCGATCAGATATATGGGGCAGACAATCAGGGCTATTAGAGAAGCCATATGTGAGATGGTTAGATTGCAGGAATATCCTGAATATCCTTCACGCTTGTCTTGCTTATATGCTGCGAAGAGCTATGAAGACGCTCAGAAATGGAAAGAACTATTCGATGCTTACCATCGAAAAGTTCTGCAGATCGTTAAACTTCGGGTCATTGGGAATATTTTTGAAGGTGACGGCAATCTTCTACCAAAGGAAGATGCAATTCCTTTTTCCCAAAAAATCGAACAAGCCAGAGAATATTGGAAAGGCAATATACATAACAAACTTCCTGAGCTATTGATCAACGGACAAATCGAAGTAGTAGAAATTATTGATGAATTCTCTGCTTTATTTCAGCAGAACGGTTAAAAAACCATTGAGCTTGTAGTCATAAAAGAGAACGTGTTGGTACGCTATAAAAAACTTACTAGGAGCTGAAAGATGAGCGAATTTAGCGCAAGTTATCATTTACAGACAAGCGATCAGCAAAAAGCCGTTGAATTAATTAGAGCTTCAAACAATAAAGGATTTGTTTTCCCTGAGTCTAATGGTTGGGTGACTTTTATTGTTAAGGGACCGGCATTTGGTATCCGGAAAGCGATTGTATCGCTAAATCCAGGCTTATTAGTTCATTACTCATATATGGAAGATCACGGATGGGCACTATCATTTTTTGAGAAGGATACAATGATATCTACATATAAGTGCGATTGGACTGAGGAACTAATTATTGAGAAAGATGAGTTTGATATAGTTCTACTTAAAGAACTAATTATTAAGCAAGGTAATTCAATTGAAGACTTGGAAAAAGCTTTAGATTTAGCGGAATATGTTGGTGAAGAGCCTCCAGCTTATTTTATCGCAAATAAACTAGGATTAAGCTATTTTGAATGGCTGTCCGCAGACAACATCGGCGATGGCTCATATTATAAAAACTTAGTAATTGTAGATTAATCGAGAAAGGGAAGACTAAAACCCCAAAGGTTCGGGAAGGTCCTACTTCCAAACGGGAAACGATAGCTCAACAACCAGATCTATAGCGTAAAGACAGAAGGCTGCCGGCAGATCGGTAGCCTTTTAAGCTAACGAGCAGTTTAGCGTGGAAATATATTTCACATGTTTAAATTCCATGTTATGGTAATGCGAAGTAATATTTGTGAAAAGTATACAAGAGATGCAAGCGAAATGGCTGAAGAACCGTTCATCTTTCTAGCGTGTATAATTCTCGTTAAGATTGGATGAAAGTAAATAATACATATGGAGGTAATTAAGTTTGAGTACTCATTACTATTTCAGTTGGTTTAATCATTTTCTTCCAGAGAAGCTGGTCCATTGTTTGCATGAAGATATACAAGACAGAAAATCGCTTGTTATGATTAGTGCTGATCTATCAGGTCATACAGATGAGCAAATTATCATTGATGATGTCTCTGAATATACATGGTTAAATCAGGCTAACATTTTTTTTGATGAATATCATTTCATTGATTACCGCATGCAGAAGGAAGATGCTCAGCGAATTATTCAGGGCGCTTCTGTCATTTTTTTATGCGGTGGAGATCCTGTTTTGCAAAATGATTTTTTGGCAGATTATGAATTATCGGATGTGATTAAGAACAGCAGTGCCGTTGTAATGGGTGCCAGCGCTGGTGCGTTAAACATGGCTGCAGAATGGTTATGCTTGAAAATCACTGGCAATGAAGTGGAAACTAGTACTATTTATGATGGTATTGGCTTTGATCATTTTGCCTATGAATCTCATGCTAAGCGCGACTACGCTACGTTTGTTGAAGGCTACCTGTTCCCCTTGTCTGAAGAGATCGATGTTTATGCGGCAGAACAGGAGAGTGCAATGCGTGTAAAGGACGGCAAAATAGAAATAATGGGTCCTGTATATTTAATTTCCCACTCCAAGATTCAGAAATTGGTTAAGACGCTCTAATTAGGCTTACACCGAATCACCTCAGGTTTTTAATATCCCCAGGATTTATTGTGGGTACCGGTCAGTAAAAGCGATGTATCAGTAATGGGTTAGAATTATAGTATTCCATCTAAATTCAATCACCAAGGAGAAATCATGGACCCAAAAATAAAACTGATGTTCCTGGATGAACATGCTGCTGAAGGTGCTGAGCGCTTCGGGATCAGTCCCAAAGATCTGACTTTCATCGGAGGCTTTCAAAACTTTATTTATTCCTATAATCGCGATGAATCAAAATATATTCTCCGTTTTACTCCGAGCACCCTTCGCACGTCGGAAGGACTTGCAGCTGAAATAGAATGGATTCGTTATCTTTCGGATAATGGTTTGTCGGTATCAGACCCGGTTGTATCGGTTAATGGAAAGGATTTTGAACATATCGAAGGGAATGTGGTAGATTTTTACGCAACCTCTTTCAACTATGCACCTGGCAGAAAAATCGGATATCCAGAATGCCTGGGTAATTCAATACTTTATGAACAATGTGGTCGCATAACAGGCCGTCTTCATGAACTGACCAAGCTGCATAAACCTGTATCCACAAGGCACACTTGGGAATTTAATGATTACCTCTTACGAGCGAAAGATTATTTACCGGCAGAGCTTCAACCCATTATTATTCATGCTCTTGATGAACTTAAAGCAAATCTGGCTGGTCTGCCTGTGACATCTGATCATTTTGGTTTAATTCACGGAGATATCAATGTAGGTAATTTCACGGTCAATGAATCAGGGCAAATAACGCTCTTCGACTTCGACGAGTGTCAGTACAGTTGGTATGTCGAGGATATTGCTATCCAGCTCTATTACTTGCTGTATGTATTCGGGGAAGATTCGAAGTCTGAACGTAAGGCGCAATACGAACTTTTCATTAAACATTTCGAGCTAGGCTACACTGAGGATGGCCGACAAATGCCTGACGGCTGGAAAAATCAGATGAAGCTTTTTCTTAAACTACGTGAAATTATCGTAGTCGTCGGTATGTACCGGAGTTGGGACCTAACTCAACCCGATGATTGGACCCACGATTTCTTGCAAGATAGTAGAATGCGCATTACAAAAGGGATTTCGTTGATCGATGAGTTCTAGAACTCCTAAACTAAATGAGTACATGTAAAATATGGATATATTTATTGGATATTGACTGGACATGATTTTCCTTCAAAAGAGGGGGGAGGAATGATGGAAGTGAAACAATGCGATGATTCGGATGTTTTTAAAACCGACCCAGGATGTCATGAAGAAAGAAACGTTACGTGAAATACCATTAAAAACAAGGGAATGAGGGATAAGCTCAATGACGTTACAAAACTTATTTAACGAAAAACCAACTAAATTGTGGAATGAAAGAATGACAGAAGATGGAGATGAGCTTTTTACGAAAGAGAGATTACTAATGTCTGATAAAGTCCTGGATAAATTTTTAAACCAATTAATATTAGTTCAAGAAACTAAACATCCTGAGAGTATTATGAAGGCTGTGGAAGAAGCTGTAGTTACGTTTAATGAAATGAATGAGGATAATGGCTATTTTATTGAAACAATGGAGCGTGAAGAATTGGCTGATTTTATTGACAAGGCAGCTAGGCTAGCCGGATTAGAAATTGAGGAGGATCAAGATATTACAGAAGAATGGAGGGAGTGGTAGTTTGTTGATTAGTACGTCCCGGGCTCAATTCAGTCCGGCAGGGATACAAATAGAGCAAAGCCTTGCGGGACACAACTGACCTACGCCAGGCGACGTGAATACAGAAACGCTACATCTTCATATATCGTTGGATGCCTACAAGGAATCCATTCATAAAGAAGAAATGGTTTCAAAAGAATGAGTATGGTCCCTTTTTTATACCTGCAGCAGGTTCTATATACAAAGTAAATATTCTAGAAATGCCTTAGATCTCATGAGAGAATTTGATTAATTAAACTATAAGTTACTTCGCCCTTTCGACAATTACGACAATCACAAGTATCTACTACTCGATGGCTTAGAGCTAACTGAAAACGATAGAAAAAGCGGTTTCTTGCGGGAACCGCTTTTGTTTTTCTTTACTAATTGGGCAGTTTAGTCATTTAAAAGGACGGCGAATTACTTTAATAATGCGTACCCCTTTACTAATCAGTCTTTGTGCTTGAGCCACATTTATTCTAACGAGCACTGCTACGTCGGTAGAGTTCTCAACGTCGAATACTGAAAAGATCTGCCCATTGGCGAACAGTACTCCTTTAAGCTCAACTTCTTTTCCACGGGTTGGTCTTGGAACAGTATTTTGAATTTTGCAACGCATTACACCCGCACGTATTAGACGGCGTGCTTGTTCAGTAGTCGTTCTAACTGCGAAAATCGGGTCTATTTCTACCCCTGTCGTTTTCGCTTCAATTTCAGATATTAGGAAAAATTTACTTCCTATTTGTGCAATACAATTGGAACCTATGGTAACCGGATTTGCCATAGTTTATCACCCCCTCGAACCATGGTATGAATAGAAGGAGAGTTAAGAAACGGCGAAGTTCTTAGCCGAGTAGCTTTCTTATGTAAAAAAGTTGAATGAACTGTGCCATAGATTATAAATAGATATTATTCCACTAACAATAGCGTCGCTTGACATACGGGATCTTACGTCCCAACGAGCCTCAATCATGGTCATGACAAGTAGGGGTGAACACTATAGCGCTTGGGATCAAGTCCCACAGGCAGGTACGTTCGACCAGGCTACCTTAATCCTCTATGCAAATAAAAAAAGGATCAACCAGTGAAAGCTGGCTGACCCATAATACGAGCGGGCGGTTTGGCGAAATTTTCCAACACGTGGAAGCGTTTTGCAAAATATTGATATTAACCGAGGAGACGGACTGTAAAAAAAATGAGCAATCCCGAAGAAACCGAGTATGCGAATATTTGGTAAAATTAACTTGGTAACTGTCAAGCCATACAATCTTCAGCCATTAAATTAAAGGGAGTCTGTTATGAAGAACATCTTTAATCAAACGGACACAGTGGAGATCTTGAACCGAATAGACAAATTGAGTCCAAATTTACGCCCTCAATGGGGTACGATGGATGTCGCCCAAATGCTAGCTCATTGCTCATCGTTCCACGACATTGCAATGGGAAATGCCTTTCCCCCAAGAGGTTGGTTAGGCGTATTAATTGGAACGTTTGTGAAACCCATTTTTTTTAATGACAAGCCGCTTGCCCGCAACATGTCCACTATTCCTACAATTTTGATTGTAGAAGAAAAAGAATTTGAAACAGAAAAAGAAAAACTAAAACAAAAAATTATAACATTCCAGAATAATGGCCCGGAAAAATGCACGTCTCATCCACATCCTTTTTTTGGGAAACTGACTTCTGAGCAATGGGGAAAAGGATTATATAAGCACCTAGACCATCACTTAAATCAGTTTGGTGTTTAGTCACTAACTGAAGTATAAAGGTCTACCAAGAGAGCAACCCTTTGCTAAGTGAGACATGTTAATTCAATAAAACAGCGGCAGTCAGGGGCTAGTTTCCAGTCCAAGACTGCCGCTGTTTTTTATTAGAAGCCAGTCTAATCCTATCCGTATTATCCGAGCCCGACAGTTTAGACATCTGCATAGGATCAACAACTTCGGTCATCACCTCGTTAGTCTTTAGGATGATTTTTCCTGAAATGGAGGCGAAGGTGTAACTTTCGGCGAATTTATACGTGGATGGGGTAAGGGGGGAGGGAATGGAGCCGAATTCGCTAGATGAGCTGTATCAGATCTATGTTCAGGATATATACATCTATTTGCGCTCCCTTTGCCATGATCATCACCTTGCCGAGGATCTGATGCAGGAGACCTTTTACCGTGCCTATCTGTACCTGGAGAACTGCCCGGAAGACAAGATGAAGCCCTGGCTGTTCCGTGTTGCCTACAATGCTTTTGTGGATGATACGCGTAAAGCGAAGAGGAGCATCATTACAGAGGCGGATTATTTCAACAAGCTGGCTCACCCGGATACTACGGAGGAAACGCTGCTTCGTCAGGAACGTTTGGAGGAGGTAGCATTGTCTGTAGACCAGCTTCCGGAGAGGCAGCGTCATGCGCTTTTGCTGCATGAAGTGCATGGAATGTCTTATCTTGAAGCGGCAGAGATCATGGCGATCGGACTGTCCCAATACAAAATACTCGTATTCCGCGCCAGACAAACGCTGCGTGAAGTGGAGTGGAGGAGGAACGGCGATGAGTGAGGAGTTCAAGGAGAAGCTGCGGAAATATAGTGAAGGCAAGCTGCCGGAAGCAGAACGCAAAGAAATGGAGCAGGAGCTGGAGAAGCTGGAGGCATACCAGGTCTATCTGGAGGAGCAGATGGAGCATGAGGATCAGCCACCGGGGTGGCGAAAAGAAACCCTTTCCCCTCAGTCGGCTCCGCCGCCAGGCAAGGCCAAAAAAATAATCCGCCGGGGTAAATGGAAGGCGCGGATTGTAAATACGTTTACCGTGATCGCGGCACTTCTGGCTTTTATGATCATCAGTACCATAATTACTACACTGTTCTATAGCACAGGTGACCGGACAGACATCTACCGTGATGTTGTGTCCTCCGCCATAGCCGTCTCCCGGCCCAATACGATAGTAAATCTAAGCGCAAACGTCAAGACCCTTTTTAGAATGGAGTTAACTGGAAGGCTGCAGAAGCAAATCGGCGGGGAGCAGGTGGATGCCGGGGAATATACACAGAATTATCTTTTCGGGTTGTCCGGTCCAGGTATGATGAATTGGACGGATATGAGGAACGCCGGGAATTATTATTTCTATTACCCGGATAAGGCAGCGGGCTCCGGTGGGGGAGTGGATGACCGTGCAGAGTGGACGAAGCTGCAAAAGCTTCCCGAAGGCACAGTGGCCGAAGCCTACTTGTCATTCGATCAATTGTTCACAACAGATACGCTGCTGAAAAAGCTTGAACCGCTGAATCTGCTGCCTGTGTGGTTTGCCGCCGATATCGGACCAGAGTCGTCCGGAAGCACGGTTGACACTGCTCCACTCGGGTTCCCTTACATGCCCATGTGGCATGAGTCTGATGCGAAGGTTCTGCAGGAATCCAAGGAAAAGACAGGCTGGTTCAGCAGCGTGAGCTCCAGAAGTATAGCGTATCCGTCCGTTGAATCCTACGGGGATGGCAAACTGCGGGACGAAAACTTCATCAAGACGCTGCAGCTTCTGCAGCAGCATAAAACACTAGCCCGTAATGCTGCCCCATTCCTCCAATTGGACGGAGCGCTCAGCTATTTGCAGAAGCACGGAGTTCAGCTCTATGGAGCTGTTGTCACCGGACCGGTAAAGGAACTGCTGAAGCTGAAAGAAGAACCCTGGGTCAGCCATATCCGGATTGGGGAAGTGCGGCTGTGGAACTGGCGGGACCGGGGGAAATGAACAGGTGATATAAGTCGGCTCAGCGCTTTGTGATGACCTCCCCTGTAACTGCTGCACTTGCTTCTCATCCCTGCAGATCGTACAATTATCTGAAAATTAGTTTTCGCAGATTAGGAGTTGAAGTAGATGAAGGTAGGAGTAGTATCGGATACGCATCTCTCAAGCAGAGCCAAAGGGCTGCCATCCGTGCTTATGGAGGAATTCAGTAAGGTGGATATCATTCTCCATCTGGGCGATTGGGTGTCGCTGGAGATTTATGATCTTCTGGCAGAGCTGGCCCCAGTGGAGGGGATTGCCGGCAATAACGACGGAGGAGAGGTTATCAAGCGGTTCGGGGAGCGCAAGATCGTTACGCTTGAAGGCAAGCGGATCGGAATGATTCATGGACATGCACCCTATTCGCGCAAGGGAACCGACGGCAATGCACTGCTTGCTTTTGAAGGCGAGCAGGTGGACTGCATTCTCTTCGGCCATTCGCACCAGCCGCTGCTGCGGCAGGAGGGCGATATTCTGCTGTTCAATCCCGGCTCTCCTACGGACAAGCGGCGGGAGAAACAATACTCTTTTGGTTTGATTGATATTGAAGAAGGCAAGATCAGCGCACGCCATATTTTCTACGATTCCAAGGAGTAAGTACATTTGTGAAAAGAAAGTTAGGAGCGTTAACGTGGATAACAGCAATGGGAAGCTAGCCATATTTTTTGATCTGGATGATACACTGTACGACCATCTGGTGCCTTTCCGGGAAGCGGTGCGCGAGGTGCTGCAGCCGGACGAGACCCGTTTGATCTATGCGGATCTCTTCTACAAGGTTAGGCATCACAGTGATTTGCTCTGGCCGAAGTATCTGCGGGGCGAGCTTGCATTAGAAGAAACACGGGTGCGGCGGCTGGAGCTGGCTTTTGCGGAATATGGCATAGAACTGGAACGCGAACAGGCAGTGAAGATACAGGCAGCCTATATCGGCCGACAGTACAGTATTAAGATGATTGAGGGCGCGGCTGAGCAGCTTCAGCGGTTCATCTCCCTCGGCCACAAAGTAGGCATCATTACGAACGGTCCGCAGGACCATCAGATGAGCAAGCTGCGCGGACTCGGCGTAGACAAGCTGATCCCTGAGAATATGATCTTTATCTCGGATGCGGTTGGACTGGCCAAGCCGGACCCGGCAATCTTTGCCCATGTGAACCAGGTAACAGGGACAACGGCCGAGCATTCACTCTACGTAGGAGATACGTGGGATAATGATGTGGTTGGTTCGCTTGCGGCAGGCTGGAAGGTATGCTGGTATAATCCCCGCGGCCGCCAGCCGGGAACGGAGCATAAGCCAAGCCATATTTTCACCAGTTACCGGGAATTCAGCGAGCTTCCATTGATTTGAATCCCCATCCTTATCCTATACGCAGCAAAAAGAAAGCGGCGGAGCCCAGGCTCTGCCGCTTTTGCTATTATCTGCTGATTCTGATAACAGGTGATATTTAAAAATATAAGGATTTATATGTTTCACGCTACAAATCATCCTTCTATTTCTCGCTGAAACGGTACCGTCCTTTTAAAGGACGGCGTAGCCGTTTCTACTTGTTGGCAAAAGTGTACGTGGGATCAGTCAGCTGCAATCGATCCCGCAGTCCCGAGGTCGCGTAAATCTTGTTGTCGTCCGTGATGAAGAAGGCATCGATTTTTTCCGGCAGCGATTCAAGATATTTCATACCGTCCTCCAGACCCATGAGAAACACCCCGGTGGACAAGGCATCCGCATCCGTGGCATTGGGGCTCATAATCGTAATGCTTTTCAGCCCGTTCTGGGATGGGAAGCCGGTACGCGGATCAAGAATGTGATGATAACGCACCCCATCCTGCATGAAGAAACGTTCGTATACACCAGAAGCGTCGATGACTTCGTTAGAAATCTTAATGGTTCCCAGCTGCGTACCCCGGCTCTGGTCAGGGTCCTGCAGACCAATGTTCCATGGAGTACCGTTAGGCTTGTTGCCCAGGGCAATAATACTGCTGCCCCCAAGGTTGATCATCGCGCTGTCCAGACCCTGCTTTTTCAAATATTCTGCAATCCGGTCGGCGGCATACCCTTTGCCGATCCCGCCCATATCCAGCACCATGCCTTCTTTGGCCAGTTTAACCGTCTTCGCGGCATCGTCCACAATTACATCTTTATAGTTGGTCAAGGCTTTGGCTTTGTCGATATCCGCCTGAGGTGGAACCGATTCTCCGCCGCTGCCGATATTCCAGAGATCTACAAGCGGACCGATGGTCGGATCGAACAGCCCGTTCATTTTTTCGGCATATTTCAATGACTGCTTGACAATATCCAGCGTTTCATCGGAGACAACAACGGCTTCTTTGCCAGCAGCTTTATTCACGGCATATAGTTCTCCACCTTCTTTAGTCCGGCTGAACTCTTTATCCATGCGCTCCAGCATTTGCTGAATGTCATCCATATTTTTCTGTTCTGCCTTGTCGCCGAACACCTTGATATTCACGACGGTATCATAAATATAAAACGTCTGCTCCAGGGATTTCGTTCCCCCATCCGTAGCAACCTTAGCACCGCCGGAGGTTTCTTCGGGACTGCTGTTCTTGTCCTTATTATTGCCGCAGGCTGAGACAGCAAGAGCCATGACAATGACGAGAGTGAGTAGGACAAGTGCCGATTTTTTGTTCTTAAACATATTCCACCATCCATAAAGTTAGTTTCTTGATCACATCTTTTTTATCATACCCCAGATATGGAGGCAATGGATACTTATTTCATAACATTTTGGGCATAAGAAATAGATGAGATTCATACACCAGATGGAATTTAATTAAAATTGTTGTCATTTGGGCGCAGACATGTTAAATTGTTTTATGACCGACTGACCAAAATGAAAATTTAGTCAAAATTAGGCTGATTCATTAGAAGGAAAGGAGCTTGAACCATGTCTATCGACCGCAAAGCATTAATCCTGCAGGCGGCGACAAAGTCCTTTGTGCAGTTTGGCTATAAAGCCACGACCATGGATCAAGTGTCCAAGATCGCCAATGTAGGTAAGGGTACGATTTATACCTTTTTCAAAACCAAGGAAGAACTGTTCGAAGAAATTCTGGACAAGGCGTCCCAGGAGCTGACCTCGGTCATGAACCGTTTGGCTTCGGAAGATCACACATTTACTCAGAAGCTGCTGAATCTCCTCGATTCCATTCTGGAATTCCGCTCCGACCATGAGCTGTTCGTCAAGCTGGCGCAGGAGGTGCGCGATATCGGTACCGTCCAGGCACTCGAAGGGGTTAAACGGATGGAGGAATATGCACTCGATTTTCTGCGGCAACAGATTGAGCGTGCGATCCAGCGGGAAGAAGTGAAGCCGTGTGATCCAAGTGTGGCCGCGTTTATGATCCTGCGTTTATATCTGGCTTTGACTACTGAATGGAACAAAGGGCATGAGCCTCTGGACAAAAACCGGATTAAGGAACACATGATTTTGTTTATTTCGAAGGGCATTCTCGTGTAGTAACCAAGCCACCCGGCCTGCAAAGGCTATTTTTTTCCGATAATAATGATTGATTGTGAAAATTTTCATAAACTTACAAACAAGAGAAAGAAGGTGCCGGCCATGAAAGCTATTACTGTATTTCTGAAGGATTTAAAAATCCTGGTGACGAAGCCAATGCTTGCGCTCACTTTGCTGGGTGTTGCGGCATTGCCGATGCTGTATAGCGGCTTTTTGGTAGATGCTTCATGGGACCCCTATGGCAATACGGGCAAGCTGCCTGTGGCCGTGGTCAACCAGGATAAGGGAGCTGTCTACGAGGGTAAGACCATGGACGTGGGCAAGGATTTTGTCGATGAGCTGAAGGATAATAGTGATTTCAAGTGGGATTTCGTTGATGCGGCCGAAGCGGAGGATGGCATGGCCCATAACCGCTATTATATGACGATTACTATTCCTGCTAGCTTCTCGGAAAATGCGACTACCTTAACCGAGGATCATCCGGTCCAGGCAGAGATTGTGTTCGAGCCGAACAGTGATTATAACTTTGTGGCTGGCCAAATCGGCATCAGCGCGATGAGTAAACTGAAGTCGAAGCTGTCTACCCAGATTACGGCGGCGTATACCCGAAGCATGTTCGAGCAGGTAGACACGATCTCTGAAGGCCTTGGGAATGCCGGCGGCGGTGCAACCGAGCTTAAGGACGGAGCAGGGAAGCTCACTAACGGGCTGACCACGCTTAAGACCAACCTGAACAAGCTTGCCACAGGCACTTCTGAGCTGCAAAGCGGACTGAAGCTGCTGTATAACGGGGCGGGTAGTCTGAATCAGGGCTCAGGCACGTTGACTACAGGGACGACGGACCTTGCTAGCGGCTTAAGCCAGCTGGCCAAGGCCCAGCAGCAGCTGCAGGATGGTGCTGTGAAGTCACAGAACGGCGCGGTGCAGTTAAAAAAGGGATTGCTGGCTTCGCAGACTGGCAGCAGCCAGCTCAAGGAGGGGCTGACTGCATCCGAAGCGGCCAGCAGCCAGCTTGCTGCCGGTGCAGCTCAGGTCGCCAAGGGGCTGGAGCAGATGATGGCCGCTACGCCCGGCCTGCAGGAGAGTGAGCAATTCCAGCAGCTACTGGCCGCAAGCCGGCAGGTTGCCGCGGGCAGTGAGCAGCTGCACACCGGGCAGGCACAACTGCTCGCCGGCAGCACGCAGCTGGACCGGGGACAGCAGCAATTGGCCCAGGGCGCCACACAGCTCAGTGATGGCGGTGCTCAGCTGGCCGCAGGAATGCAGGCCTTCGGCAAGAAGCTGGATGAGGCTAGTAGGGGCGGAAGCAAGCTGGCTGCCGGGGCAACGGCACTCAACAAAGGCGCACTGCAGCTGAAGCAAGGATTAACCAAGCTGTCTGGAGGTGTGGACGGTCTCTCGGAAGGCGCCGTCAAGCTGAATGATGGAGCGGGCGAACTGAAGGACGGTGCAGGCAAGCTGGCCAGCGGCAGCAGTGAGCTGGCGCAGAAGCTGAACGATGCTGCAGCGGATACCTCCAGTGTGAAATCCGGGGATAACACCGTGAATATGTTTGCTGAACCGGTGAAGCTGACAGAGAAGACCGGTCACAAGCTGGATCACTACGGACTGGGAATCGCTCCGTATTTCTTATCGCTAGCCCTGTTTGTGGGAGCGCTCGTGTTCACCACTGTGTTCTCGCTGCGGGACTCGAATGTGCCGGGAGCTTCTCCGATGGGCAGATTCGTCAGCCGGACGCTCACCTTCGTAATGGTTAGTATTCTCCAATCGGTTCTTGCCGATATAATCCTGCTATATGGTCTGAAGCTGGAAGTTCAGAGCGTTCCCCTCTTCTTCCTGTTCTCGCTGATTGTCAGCTTCACCTTCACCATGATTGTTCAGGCCTTGGTTACCTGGCTGGATAATCCGGGGCGCTTCCTGGCAATTGTCCTGATGATCTTCCAATTAACCTCAAGTGCAGGCACCTTCCCTCTGGAGCTGCTGCCCAACTGGATGCAGAAGGTCAATCCTTGGCTCCCCATGACGCATAGCATCGTCGGTTACAAGGCGATTGTCGGCACCGGTGACTACGCGCTGATGGGACAGCAAATCATGTATTTGCTTATCTATGCCGTAATTTTCCTAGTGCTTACATTCCTGTACTTTGCCCGTGAGACCAAGCGTACAACAGCTGCTCCGAAAGAGCTGACAGCTTAAGCAACGGGGAGCACAGAACCAGAACCACAGCAGGCATGCAAGCATACAGCAAAAACTCCCGCCCCTGAAGGGGAACGGGAGTTTTTGCTGTATTATCTAGAAATTAAGATTTATTATGTTAGTCCAGCATATATTCGCGGTACTTATCCTTACGGGGATTCAGTACAAAGAGGATGCCGCTGATATAGCCTGAAACTGCGTTGAAGTTGCGCTTCAGCGTAAACTTACCGGTCAGATAGGTCAGTGTCCACAGCAGGGCGGCGTAATTTTTCACCGGAGCTTTGCGCAGGTTCAGCAGATAATAATGATTGACCGCTGTCGCCCGTGCCACACGTCCCGCCTTGTCACGGGAGCTTGGAGACTCGTGGTGGGTGATTTTCATATCCGGGTTAATTACAAGCTTGCCGTATTTGCTGGCCAGATGACACATATAAATATCGTCAGCCACTGCATAGCTGGTCATCCAAGGATAAGGCTTCATGTCTTTAAGAGCCGAAGCGCGGAATGACATATTGCAGCCATGGAAAAAATCCGTTTCAAAGGTGTCATGGGTTTCCCCCCAGAGCAGCAGGGAGCCGGCAAGGGTGCTGGCAGACAATCTGCCTGGCGACGCCGACATTTGGAAGGTCAGCATGCCGAGCAGTTTGCCGGATCTGCTGCTGGACATGCCTTTGGCTATGCCGCCGACGCCGACGATCGACTTGTCCGCCGCATAGGTATCCAGCATCCGGCGGATGTACAGTGGATCATCCAGTTCGGCATCATCGTCGAAGCTGAGCAGAATGTCTCCGTTAATGAGTCCGAGTGCCTCATAACGGGACAGCCAAACGCCGGGTTTGGTTTTGCGGTAATAACGCAGCTCTGCCTGAGGCATCCGGTTCAGTACCTTGCGGAAATACTCCAGGACAGACTCTTCAATATCACCATCGTCTACAATCAGCAGCTCTATCGAGACATCTTCGAGTTCGGTCTGCCTGCCGATGGACTCAATACACAGCGTAAGATCTTTGATCCGGTTGCGCGTGGGAATTACTATAGACACATCATGCATGCCGCTGACCCCTTCCGGGACGCCTTAAGCGTCCGCTTTACGAGAATATAATGCACCGAGAGTTCTTGTTGCTCTAAGTTTACCCCCCTTCAGGTAGGCCGTATATACCACTTTCGTTTACTTTTTTTTATAGCGTTTACGATTATAATTATTAGGAAATAAGTTGCATTTGATTTTAAGTAATATGAACTATGCTTACAAAACTTAAGCCTATGCTTCCGAAGTCAGTTTTGCGAAGCTGGTTCAGAAGGCTTATGCTATCAAAACTTTAAGGAGGAGACGTTATGCATGTCGGGATCTTTATGCATACTAATTACTTTGAAGATTTCTTCGTGAAGGGCCTGGGTCTCAGTGAAGAGGAATATGTAAGTTCGTATCATAACGATTTTTCATTCGATTATGCGCGTCTCTTGCAAACCAAAGGCATCCGTACCACTATTTATAACTTCACCCGTGTCGGTGATGAGGTCAGAACTTACCAGCATGGCATGGTGGATTGCACGGTTAAATTTATCCCTGTAGGGAGACTATATAAAACGTATTGTCTGATCCCGCACTCGCACCGGACGCCCATCGGTAAATTTATCTCCCAATATATCTCCACCATTCAAAAGGACCTGGCCGGGATTCTGCGGGGGGATGGGATTAATCTGATCTATGCCCAGGAATATGCTTCCGGACGTTTTGAACGGCTGGCTTCAACGGCCAAGCAGCTGAACATCCCAATCATAGCCGCATATCACGGAGGCAGCATTCATAAATGGATATTGCCAATCAAAAAACATACGCTGCACAAGGCCTCCTTTCTGACCACACTTAATGAGGATGAACAGAAAAGTATGGTAAGCCATTTCCCGCATATCGCGAACCGGATACGGCTGCTGCCGAACTTTGTGAATTCGGCGGTCTTTTACAAGCGGGACAAGGAACAGGCACTGACGGCACTTGGGCTGGACCCGGACAGCAGATATATTATCACTGTAGGGCGTTTGTTCGAGCATCAAAAAGGACATTCTCTGCTGGTTCAGGCCATGGAGCAGTTGCGTTCCATTCCGGGCCTGAAGGTACTGATCGCCGGCGGCGGGCCGGATGAGCAGAGCCTGAAGGCGCTGATTGCTGAAAAAGGTCTTGAGGACCGTATGATTCTTCTCGGTACGATCCGCAACAAGGAGGTCCTGGCCAGCTACTACAGTATTTCCGAGCTTTTCGTACTGCCTTCACGGTATGAAGGGCTGCCGCTGGTCATTCTGGAAGCTGGTGCCTGCGGGCTGCCAACGGTTGCCTTTAATGTAATGGGAGTACGCGGGCTGGTGCAGCACGGGGTGAACGGCCTGCTTGCTGAAGGGCTGAGCCCATCCGCACTCGCTGCCTCACTCGATACGCTGCTAGCCAATCCGGAGCTGCGTGCAGAAATGGGGGAAGCCGCTTTGCAGATCGTCCGCTCTGACTATTCTGAGGAGATCATCGGTGCCAGGCTGTATAATTTGCTGCAGGAGAGTCTGGGGATTGACCCTTTGCCGGCTCAATTTGGCGGGGACGGCTTTGCAACGAAGCTGAGCACCCCCGTCTGAACAGCCCGAGTACAACGTGGTAACGTGTGTAGAACCTAACATATACCGATCTCTACAGCGCTCTGCGCTCCGCAAAGAATGCCGGCAGGCTTTTTGCGGAGTGAGGCGCTTTTTTGCGGATTCGGTGCATATTTGGAGAAGGTAAGGCCGAAGTGGTGAAATATACTTGTAATTTTCGGTTTTTAACTATACAATTGTAAGTGACAAATATTTAGTTACTTAACTTTAGGAGGAATCCCTATGAGAATAGATGTATGGTCCGATAATGCCTGCCCGTTCTGTTATATCGGCAAAAGACGGCTGGAGAACGCATTGAGCCAGTTCGAAGGCCAAGACAAGGTAGAAGTGGTTTTCCGCAGCTTCCAGCTCGATCCGAATGCTCCGGTTCAGGCAACCATGGATATTTATGATATGCTGGCTGCCAAATATGGCATGACCCGTGAGAAAGCGATAGCGACGAACGTTCAACTCGCAGAACAAGCCAAAGGGGTTGGTCTGGATTTCAACTTTGATATCGTGCAGAATACAAACACTTTTGACAGCCACCGGTTAGGCCACTATGCTGCCGCCAAGGGCAAAGGTCCTGAGATGTCCGAGCGGCTGCTGGCGGCTTATTTTACCAATGGGCATAATTTGGCAGACCGTCAGGAGCTGGCTTCCCTGGCTGCCGAGGTTGGACTGGATGCTGCAGATGTAGCGGCTATGCTGGAGACAGACGCTTATGCCGATGCGGTAAACACAGATATCGCGGAAGGACAACGGCTGAATATCACAGGCGTGCCTTTCTTTGTCTTCAATAATAAATATGCCGTTTCGGGCGCTCAGCCGGGGCCGGTTTTCTCCGAAGTACTGGATACGGTCTGGGCGGAAGAGAAAAACACCCCTGAGCTTCAGGTAGTCGGTAAGCCCCAGTCCAAAGCGGCAGATGCCGAGGGCTGTGACGACGGCTCCTGCAGTATCTGATTTTTCATGTCCGATCGAATCCAGGACCTCCGGTCTTGGGCCGGATGAATGAATAGTGCTTACATGAAGCTGCACAAAAGCCCCCTCCCGTTAACAATGGCTAACGGTAAGGGGGCTTTTGAATGGAGGGAAAGCAGCGGCAACAGGTACACCAGCAGTTATCTGAACGAAGTCACAAAGCTCGTAAATAATGTCCGCACATCATAGTGATGCTGCTTAATCGGTTCCACAGGGCGGTTCACGCCCATCAGCGTATAGACGGCAATTCTGGCTGCCCGGACGGAATACTCCTCGGTGAACACTACGTCGTCCGGGATCTCGCAGTATTGGCCGACAAAGGCGAGGTTGGTTGACCCCGCTGGAACGACCTGCGGCCGGTCGCTGTTCAGCCGCGGCATGAACTGGGAGGTAATGTATGGCATCATGCATGGGATACAGTTGGCGGTAGCCATGATCTCTTCCTTATGCGCTTCGAAATGAAGGTGGCCGATCAGCTCCTGCATAATTTCTTCACCAGTACAGTCGCACATTCTCTTTTTTACGAAATCACCGACCTTGTCCGGATACAGCCCGTAGCCCCAGAATACCTTGACATGCTCCGGCTGATTGCGGAAATGCGGCTGGAACGCCAGCACCACAGACATGAACCAGCTGGAATCCTTGAAGGTTACAAGGGCGCCTGTACCGGCCCGGTTGCGAGTGAACTTTTCCATCAGATCAAAGAATGCCGAGTCCTGGAATGTTACGGTGAACGATTCCCATTTTGAGCCTTCCACATGATCGTCGAAAGGGGAGGGATTGCCGAGACCCGGTTTCTTGGCGGCGATATTCTCCCATAGCTTCCAGGAGCTTCCCTTGCCGTTCAGTCGCGGAGCGGTTGTCATCGAACCGAGGCTGGAGCCTTCGGTCATCGAGCCGTTCGTAATGATTACGCGATCCTCTTCGCTAATCTCGATGACATCCGGCACGCCTTGGCGCAGCACATGCATTTTCGTAACTGTAATCCCTTCGCTGTCTTTGAAATCCAGATCGGTGACTGTGCATTTCAGGGTGAAATCTACGCCGAAAGGCTCCAGATACTTGTGCAGCGGCAGAATAATGGAATCATATTGGTTATAAGGAGTGCGGGTGACTCCTTCAAGCGTTTGAATACGCGGGAATTCATGCATGAAGCGGATCATATATCTTTTGAATTCAACCGCACTATGCCAGGGCTGGAAGGCGAACGTCGTTGCCCACATGTACCAGAAATTGGTCTGGAAAAAATGAGGGCCGAACCAGTCGTTGATCCGTGCCTTGCCCATTTTGTCTTCGGGAGTGATAATCAGCTTGCCCATAGCCAGACGGTCCGCCATGTCGAAGCCCATCGATAGTACATCCTCGACTTCACCTTCCCGGTTAATCAGGCGGGCATTGGAGTGTGTAGGGTTGGCATCATCGAATGCTGTAATTTCCTCCCGCAGCGATTGCCCCGGATGGTCGATCGAAGGAATGGTGCTCAGGAGCTCCCAGAGATTCTCGTAGGTTTCATCGTTCAGCATCCGGCCGCCCCGGATGACATAGCCTTGTTCGCCGCTGCCCGAGCCGTCATTGCTGCCGCCGAGGATTTTCATCTCTTCAATAATGTGAATGTTCTGTCCGGGGAAGTCGCAGTCTCTGACGAGGTAGGCCGCACCTGCAAGGGATGCAATACCGCCGCCGACAAAATAAACCTGGCCGTTACCGTACTCTTTTTTCACTGTGAGTCGCCTCCATAGGGTTGCTGTTTGCTGTTGCTGTCCCTAATGTAAACCAAGGCTGACGCGGTGAGTATGGTCAAAAGTCTGCGAGTGTATGAATTTTGGTCACTTGAGGCAAAGTGTAAGGTTTTCCGACGGAAATCGCCTCTCTTAGAGGTTGGTAAGACCGTCTACTCTTGCATATTGATGCAGCGCTTTGGCAAAATTGCCCTCAATAAGTACACTGAGCTTATCGATGATCACCTTCGGCTCTTCCTTCATGCCGCCGCGCATCCACTGGATCACAAGTCCCGTAAAAGCCAGCGTATAAAAATTGGCAATAAACCGCTTGTCCTCACCGCTAACCTCCAAATCACCCGCGAGCTCTTGGATAACCCCCATAATCAGGTCATTCGTCACTTCATACAGATACGCATCGAGATGCGTTCGGCCCAGAGAGTCCAGCGTATTGCAGCAAAAGGCTTTATTGGCCCCAATATAGCAAAAGATCCGGTAAAATCCGTCCGTCCACGTGCTGTAGCTGCGGTACTGGGCGATGCTCTCCACAGCTTCTGTCTGATAAATCCAGCCCAGCAGCTCAAAAATATCCTGGAAATGATAATAGAACGTCTGACGGTTCAGCCCGCAATCGTCTACCAGATGCTTAACGGAGATTTTGTTCAGCGGGATATGCTCCATCAGGGCTTTCAGCGAATGGGCGAGGGCTTTTTTGGTTAGAAGGGAATTGGACATGGGCTACCCCCTTATCATGTGGTCCTGATGGTTGACAAAGCTTCGTTATTCATAAGGAATTATGCGCTTCGGCTGCGTCTGGCCAACCAATAGATTCCCTCCGTGAGCAGGCCGGCCGCAAAGCCTCCAAGGGTGAACATGGCAAACGTGAGAAAGCCCGCCAGATCCTCCCATCCGGACATTTCCCGGTAGGTGTAGACAATCATGAGTCCCAGCCCAATCAGAATCCCTGCCGTGGTAATCAGCCACACCAGCCTTGCGCCGAGCCAGCCGAAGCCGTTCACGATAATGGACACGCCGAGCGCAAGCGCGGCATATCGGCCGAGCAGAAGAGCACTGAATTCCTTGTCCAGCAGGACAAAACGGTGCAGAATCAGCAGCAGCCACAGAAGAAGGGCATAGACGGGGAACCAGATGTACCAGCGGCTGCTTTTGGCGGTTGGCAGGAAACTCATGAATTCTCCACCTCGTTTATAGGAATATTTAGATGTCCTCCAGCTCCTCAGCACTTTGCAAAAGAAACTTTAGAAGATTGGGGATATCCTCCATTTGATCTTCGGTAATTTGTCTCTTGAACTGCAATTCGATGCAGTTGTTGTACGTATCGGCATCCTGTCCGTAAAGGTAACTCAGGGATTGAACAGGCTGGAAATCAGGTCCCCAGATCGCGGAGAGGACATCATCAATCGCCGGACACTGGACGTTAACATCCTCAATTTCCATATAGAAGCGCAAAAGAAGGCTGCAGCCGGGATTACTGCCCGGAGTTTCCAGAATTTCATCGCTGAGCTCCTTCACAGATGAGAGCAGCACCACCTCGGAGGTCACATTTCTGCCATCGGTCAGCTTGAAGGATAGGCTGAATTCCCGCGACATCAGCGCGAGGTTCAGTAGATCGGTCCGGTCTGTTATCACTAGAATGCCATCCAGATTATCATAGTCGTAGAGCTGGTTTTCAAAAGCAATTTTAATATTGTCAAAGACAGTAGGATGGAACATGAATGGCACCTTCTTATGTTTCTCTATATTGTATCATGACGCCGATTGCTGCGAAAATGTTGCGGGGCCGGGAGGCACGTTCTATGCCGGATGAAAAGGGTGCTTATCCCACTGATCAGCCGGATAAGCACCCCTATAAGGATGAATGGAACTTTAGTTCGTTGGTGCAGGTGCTGAGTATTTCAGGAACGTCTTAGGGATGGCACTCTCAAAGGTGAGCAATTCTCCGGTGGTCGGATGTACAAAGGAGAGCACGCGGGCATGCAGTCCAAGCCGGCCCACCGCTTTGGTCTCTGCACCGTATTTTTTGTCTCCGGCAATCGGATGTCCGATATCGGACATGTGCACACGGATCTGATTTTTGCGTCCGGTCTCCAGGTGTACCTCCAGCAAAGAGAAGTGGCGGTTGGCCTGAATAAGCTTATAGTGGGTCACGGCGTGTAGGCCATCCCCTTCATGGGGGCTGGAATACATTTTGAGCGTCGAGGTTTCCTTCAGCCAGGAGCTGATGGTGCCCTCCGGTTTTTTGACAACACCTTCGACGAGAGCTACATAGGAGCGTTCTTTCACCGTGTCTTTCCACGTATTTTGCAGCATTTGCTGAAGCGGTTCACTCTTGGCAAACATCATGACCCCGGAAGTGTCGCGGTCCAGCCTGTGTACCACAAAGACGCGGTTCTGGGGGTTGCTTAGGCGTACATGTTCCATCAGTTGGCGGTAGGCGGTCAGTTCATTGTCTTCGCCGGTGGCGATGGACAGCAGACCCGCATCCTTTTGAATGACAATCAGATCGTCATCCTCGTGCACAATCGTCAGTCCGATCATTTCCTTCACCTGGGCCGGCTTTTCCTGATCAATGGTAATGGTCTGTCCAGGGTGCAGCTGAAAATTATGTTTGGTCACTGCCTTGCCGTTCACAGAAACCTGCCCCCGGGAGAGCATGGATTTGATGGAGTTTCTTCCACGGCCTGTGACGGTCTTCAGCAGAAAAGCCAGCAGCTCGGCAGGTTCGGCCACTGTATACGATTTAACTGGAGCGGGTGCTTTGGCTGTGGCCTCCGGCTTGCCGCCCGTTTTGCTATTAGAGCTTCTTGTGCCGGACTTAGGCTGAACTTTGGCGTTCATTCCCGGCCTCGCACCGCGTTTGGAACTATCTTTGGGATTTCGTCTTGTATTCATGGAAGCATTCTCCGTCCTCTAATAATGTACTCCTCAATATACCATGAGCAGTTAAGAAATACTACGGAGCGCCGGGAATGGGTTCATCAGGCTGCTGTAGGGCGGCTATATCATCATAATCCGCCAGGCGATGACGATTAAGGCAATACCGGCAAAGCACCATCCCAGTGCGGAGGCGTATTTTTTTTCTTTTACCCACCCGCTGGATTTGTAGATATTCCGGTCTACAGTGAGCAGCATCAGTGCGGAGAACATCGCAATGGCGGCGGAACTGGCAAATAGACTGACCATGAGTATCTCCCCGTTTCCTAAGTCTTTTTAAGTCCGACTCTCCGCAGGTGCAGTTCTAGGTTAATGTCCACAGTGATGCTGCCGTAGAGCACTTCCCAGTCACTTTTGTTATGAATGTGCTGTCTCCAATACTCAGGGTGGTGGGCGCGGATAACCTCTCCCATTCCAAAAATATCGGCATGATCCTTCTGGGTCTGCCGTATCAGCCTTCCGATCACACCCCTCGCATTCCTTTCGAATTCACGCTCAATCTCATGCAGTCTTGCAGTGGAATCGGCAGGCTTCTTGCCGTTATAGTGCTCATCCAGATCCCCTTCAAAGTTAATATCAAAGGATAGCACCGGCTTGCCGTCCCGGATGAAGCTGCGGGCCTTGGTGTAGCGCTTATTTATTTTGGTCATGACCATACCGAGCTCCTTCGTCTTGAAAAGGGTAGAGTAGCCACCCGGGTCCATTCCTTTAACGGCCATGAAAGCGCCGATTTCAAGCGGCTGTGTAGTGTTGATCATTTTGCCCTGGCTGAAATACGCCAGACCGTTAATCAGAATATTCTCTTTGTTGCGGAGTGCCACATAAGGAAGATAGGCGCTTTGTCCCCATTTGGAATCTGCCGACCAGTAGGTGCCGATATAATCCGGGGGGAATTTGCCCGAGGTTACCGCTTTCTCCATCATGGAGAGCACATAGAGCGTTGGCACGCGCTGCAGCGGAGGCTTGACATCCATGAACTGCGAGGCACGTCCTTCGGATACCAGCAGCCAGGTCCTGCGCCGGACTTCGGGATTGCGCCGGAGATAATCATCCAGATCGTCCATTCTTCCCTGGGCGATGTCTTGGCTGATGACGATCACACGCAAATGCACGAGATACCGGGGGTCTGCGATCTGCTGCTGCAGATTGTTCATGGCATCATCAAGCGAATGTCCAAGCACCGTAACCACCCACACCGGGCTTATCTTTCCGTCCTGGCTTCCGCCGCTGCCCGGGCCCAGCGGGACCCGCCCTGGAACAGCAATCTGTGCTGTGATACTGATCATTTCATTCGGCATTTCAGTATCCTTAAGATGGGTGACCTGTTCTTCCTCGGTTGCCTTTTCGGGCGGGGCAGTATCAATGGATAAGCCCAGCACCAATGCCCGGTCCTCAATTTCAACCTGATCCCAGCAGCCGGTAAGGAAGAGAGCGATAACGGCAGCCGGCAATAATACCGAGCCTATTTTTCGCAACAAAGTTTTCATGACAGGCCCCTCTTTCCGGAGCGGCGGAGCCCATAGACCGCCCATAGCAGCATGGAGTAGCCAAGCAAGACGAACATGGAGACATTCCCCAGCGCCAGTGACCAGGTATAGGTCTCAAAGACATTCTCCGGTAGCATGGCGATCACAAAAAGGAAAGGAAGCACGGCGCTTGAGGTCATCCGCTGATCTCTCAGACCAAGCAGATTCTGCAGAAGATAGGATGCCAGGTAATAGGTAGTGTAAATGGTGGTATAGACAGAAATTACCCATATGACAATAAATAGGGCATCCAGCCTTTCCAAAAACCCTTCGCCTACCGCCGCTGATCTGGCGGTTTCCAGCGTGGGGTAAACCAGCAGTTTGGTTTCCTCTGCGCCGAACAAGCCAATACATGCTAGAGCAATCAGCAAATAGACAGCCCCCGATACAAAAATACCAATGGCCCCTGCGCGTACCGCCTGCTTTGGCGCCTTCATGAAAGGGATCAGCAGCGTGATCACAAAGGAGCTTTGGAACAGGTAGCTGGCTTCACGTGCGCCTTTCCAAAATGAGGCTGTAGGAGCCGTCAGAACAGGCTGCAGGTTCAGCACATCAACATTCCTCAAGGAAATCATAATGGTCACCAGAACAGAGCCGATGATCAGCGGCAGATAGAAGAAATGAATGTAGGAAAACTTGATGATATTCCTTCTGGCTGACAGCTGACAGATCAGCAACATCAGAAAAACGGTTGCTTCGATCGGTGTTTTATTGAATAAAACACTGGTAGCGACATCTCCAAACTGGCGGGCAGTAAGGCCGGTAAGCGTCATGAATATGAGCCATATGATCATAGTGAAGAACATGGCCAGCGGGCGGCCAATTAATCGGCGGCTGAATACAAACAATGATTCTGTGGGGAAACGGCGGCATAAGGAGGCAAGCAGCCAAAAGCTGAAGAAGGAAATCAGGATGCCGGTGAGCGCCACAAAAGGCCCGGCACTATTTCCGGCAACGGCCATGTAGCGGGGAAAGCTGAGTAACCCTACACCAATGATTGTGCTACTGATTACGGCTGCCGCGCGCAGGGTCGTGATCGGACGGGAATGGTTCACCGGTCTCTCCTCCTTGCTGAAGTATCTGGTCTATATAAGTTCCAGGTACAGAGTCCGGAAGTTTGGTGCTGTCCTGGGTATACAAAAAACTGGGCCGCCGGCGCATCCACCACAAAGGCGCCCTCACCAGCGTATCCTTCCAATCCCGCCATTTGCCGGGGATGTACGGTGACATAAACGGGACACCGAAGGATTCGAGGAATAACAGATGGTTAATAATCAGGATCGTACCGATCATTACACCATAGAGTCCGAACATTCCCGCGAGAAAGATCAGGGGAAACCTCAGCATTCGCAGAGCAATTGCGGCATTATAAGCCGGGGTGGCAAAAGAGCCGATAGTGGTCAGCGCGACAATAACCACAGTGATCGGACTTGCCAGTCCCGCCGATACCGCAGCCTGGCCGATCACGAGTACGCCCACAATGGAGAGGGCCCCGCCAATCATCTGCGGGAGGCGGATCGTGGCCTCCCGCAGCACCTCCATGGATACCTCCATGATCAGCACCTCCAGCACAGCCGGGAAGGGAACACCGGCCCGTCCCCCGGATATGGCTACAGCGAAATCTGTAGGCATCAGCTCCGGATTGAAGGAGATTACGGACACGTACAGAGCCGGGAAAAACAGGGAGAAAGCAAGTGCGATCAGACGGATCATCCGGATGAGACTGCCCATAATAAAACGTTCCGTATAGTCATCAACCGTTTGGAAGAATTGGTTGAACAAAGCCGGAACAATGAGTGCAAAAGGGGAGCCGTCCACCAGGATAGCCACCCGGCCTTCGAGCAAAGAAGCTACGGTTTTGTCCGGCCGCTCCGTACTCTGAACCTGCGGGAAGGGTGACAACGGCTGGTCCTCAATAAATTGTTCGATGTAGCCCGCATCGATAATTCCGTCGGTATGGATAATTGAAATTCTGCGCATCACCTCGGCTACGAGCTTCGGGTCAGCCAAGCTGTCCAAATAGCACAAGGCCACCCTGGATTGGGTTCGGGTTCCGAGCGGACTGATTTCAATCCGGAAGTCCGTACTCTGCAGGCGGTAGCGCAGGAGTGAGAGGTTGTTCTCAAGTTTCTCCACATATCCTTCCCGAGGGCCCCGGATCACTTGTTCCGTCTGTGGCTGTTCTACACTTCGGATGTTGATCTGCCGCATATCCAGCACTAGAGCTTCACTTGAACCTTCTATGAGCAGAATCAGATGGCCCTTGACGATTGCGGGAGGCAGTGCGGACAGGTCTTGTTCTGTGGTTCCTTGTGTGACTTGTACCGCTACATTCCAGATATAATGGGACATATCAGCAAGCTTATCCGGCATTCCGGGATGACCGGCAGAACGGTCCATGAGCGGTCTGAGAATGTATTCCTGAATCTGCTCCTGATTGACCAGAGAGGAGAAGAAAATTAGCACCGCCTCATATCTGCCGAACAGCAGAAAATCACGCACGACAAGATCTCCGCTTAGGCCGAGCCGGTCGAGCAGATCTTCCGTATTTTCTTTCAGGCTGAGGCTTATCTTGTTATTGCCGGGAACGGGAGGTACAGGGGAGGGCTGCTTTTGCTTGTGCATATAGGATTCGTATTTCTCTTTCCAAGCTTGCATTCGGCCGCCTCCTTTGGGCTGACAGTATGGAAGATCACTATAAAGTGTTGGTTAGTAGAGGGTTTTTTATGTAAACTAAAGATAGAAAGTCTTAAGGAGTTATGATAGAGATGAAGATGCAAGCACCTACTATGGAACAGGCGCAGGCTGAACTGCAAAAATATTACGGCTATCCCGACTTCCGGGAAGGCCAGAAGAAAATTGTCATGAATTTGCTGGAAGGCCGCGATACGCTGGGAATTATGCCGACGGGCGGGGGGAAATCGATCTGCTATCAGGTTCCCGCACTGCTGCTGCCGGGGCTTACCCTGGTTATTTCCCCGTTAATCTCGCTCATGAAGGACCAGGTGGATGCGCTAACCACGGCAGGAATTCCAGCCGCATATATCAACAGCACACTCAGCGGCAAAGAAGTCAATGATCGCATCCGCGCTGCACGCCGGGGCGAGCTGAAGCTCCTCTATGTGGCTCCTGAGCGGCTGGAGCTGGACTGGTTCCGCCTGGAAATGGCCGGACTGGCTATCTCTTGTGTTGCAGTGGATGAAGCACACTGTGTCTCCCAGTGGGGACATGATTTCCGCACCAGTTATCTGGCGGTCTCCCCGTTCGTGGAGGAGTTGCCGGAGCGGCCGATTCTTGCGGCTTTTACCGCAACGGCTACGCCTGAGGTGATGGAGGATATGGTCCGGCTGCTGCGGCTTCGCCAGCCTGGGGTCTTCATGACCGGACTGGGCCGAGACAATCTGGCGATGTCTGTACTGCGCGGGGAGAACAAACGTGAGTTTGTGATGGACTATACCGCGCAGCACTCTAATGAGCCGGGAATCGTGTATGCGGCTACGCGTAAAGAGGTTGATGATCTCTATCAGCGGCTGCAGGCGTCCGGTGTCGCCGCCGGGCGTTATCATGCGGGAATGAATGATCAGGAGCGGGCTGAGAGCCAGGAAGGGTTCCTCTACGACGATATCCGCGTTATGGTCGCTACCAACGCCTTTGGGATGGGTATCGATAAGTCGAATGTACGTTACGTCATCCATTACAATATGCCAAAAAATATGGAAGCCTATGTGCAGGAAGCGGGCCGTGCCGGACGGGATGGAGAGCCCAGCCAGTGTATTCTGCTCTTCAGCGCCCAGGATATTATGACGCAGAAATTCCTGATCGAGCAGAATCCGCAGGACGCGGACCGCAAAGCCAATGAATACCGCAAGCTTCAGCAGATGATCGATTACTGCTATACCACCCGCTGTCTGCGCAGTGCCCAGCTGGATTATTTCGGCGAGGAGCACGGGGACAAGCCGTGCGGAATCTGCAGCTCTTGTACGGATGAACGGGAATTGGTAGATATGACAGTGGATGCCCAGAAGATTTTCTCCTGTATCCACCGCATGCGCGAGCGTTATGGCGTGGCCCTGGTATCCTCTGTGCTGAAAGGCTCACGTAACCAAAAGGTGCTGCAGTACGGCTTTGAGAATCTGCCTACCCACGGGGCGATGTCCAGCCGCACGGAGAAGGAGATTACAGAGACCATCAATGTAATGATCTCAGAAGGTTATCTGGCATTGTCGGAGGGCCAGTATCCTGTTGTACGGCTGCAGCCTCTGGCAGCTGAAGTGCTGCGCGGACAGCGGCAGGTACTGCAGCGTGTGGCCCGTCCACTCCGTACCGGAGGAAGTGCATCCGGTTCGCGGGACCGCAGCCGTGTCCGGGATTTGTCGCCGTCGGCTGTCAATGAGACGGTATTCGAGCAGCTGCGCTTGATCCGCCGCGAGCTGGCAGGGCGCGAGCATGTGCCGTCCTACATTATTTTCAATGATGCGACCCTCCGCGAGATGAGCGTGGTTTGTCCGCAGACCGAAGCGGAAATGCTGAGAGTCAAAGGGGTCGGCGAAGTGAAATACCGGAAGTATGGCAAGCCATTCCTGGAATTTTTTCAAAATGAAATGTAAAGAAGGTTATGAGGCATGAAAATCATCCTGGCCACATTAAATGCCAAATATATTCACACCTCGCTGGCGATCCGTCTCTTGAAGGCATACAGCGAACATGAGTTTCAAGATATTCATTTGGCAGAATATACCATCAAAGATCCCGTGATGAATATCGTGTCGGACCTATTCCAGAAGAAACCGGATGTGATCGGTTTTTCCTGTTATATATGGAACATCGAGGAGACCGTCAAGCTGATCGGGATTCTTAAGCAAGTGATGCCGGAGGTTAAGATTGTACTGGGAGGGCCGGAAGTATCGTATGAGCCGCTATACTGGATGCAGCGTGAGGCCGGGATTGATTTTGTAGTGAATGGAGACGGGGAAGAGACCTTCCATCATTTGCTGCAGGAATTGCGGGATGACCACAAGTTCCATTTTGTCTATGGGGCTGCCTACCGCAAGGGCGAAGAGCTGATCGTCAATCCGCCGCGTCCCAAAAGCGATCTCAACACCCTGCCGACGCCGCACCGGTTCCCGGATGATCTGCCGGATCTTGGCAAGCGGATCGTTTATTTTGAGACCAGCCGGGGCTGTCCGTTCAACTGCCAGTTCTGCTTGTCCAGCATCGAGGTGGGGGTGCGGTACTACGATATTGAACGGGTCAAATCCGATCTGCTCTATCTGATTGAGAATGGTGCAAAAGTCATCAAATTTCTCGACCGTACCTTTAACATCAACCGCAATTATGCCATGGAAATGTTCCAGTTCCTAATCGACAACCATCAGGGTTGTGTATTCCAGTTCGAGATTACGGCTGACATTATGCGTCCAGAGGTACTAGACTTCCTGGCGGAGAATGCGCCTCCGGGCATCTTCCGGTTCGAGATTGGCGTGCAGTCCACCAATGACGAGACGAATGAGCTGGTCAAACGCCGTCAGAACTTCACCAAGCTATCCCGCACCGTCATGAAAATCAAGGCCAGCGGCAACATCGATCAGCACCTCGATTTGATAGCCGGTCTGCCGCAGGAGGATTACTCCACCTTCCGCAAAACCTTCAACGATGTATTTGCCATGGAGCCGGAAGAGCTGCAGCTCGGATTCCTCAAAATGCTGCGCGGCACCGGCCTGCGCGCCCAGGCGGCCAAATACGATTATACGTATATGGAGCACGCTCCTTACGAAATACTCAGCAGCCACGTGATGCCTTTCTCTGACATCATCCGACTCAAACGGCTGGAGGATGTGCTGGAGAAATATTGGAACAGCCACCGGCTGGATCATTCGGTCAAGTACCTGATCCGGCATGTATTCCCATCTCCGTTTGATTTCTTCCAGGAGTTTGGCGATTATTGGGAGGAGCGGGGCTGGCAAAAGATCGGGCACCAGCTGGAGGATCTGTTTACCCGGCTGCATGCCTTTCTGACGGACCGGGGAACGGATTCCATGGAAGTAATCACCGGGCTGATGAAACTGGATTATTTCCTGGGCCACAAATATAAGCCACGTAAAATCTGGTGGGATATCACGCTGGATAAATCTGACTGGTCCCGTTATATGAAGGAAATCACGAATCATCCGGAGCGCCTGTCCGCCAAGCTGGCAGAGGCGGGATTCAGTGAGCGGGAGCTGCAGAAGTTCACCGTGCTCGAAGTGCTGCCATTCCAGCTGGATGCCGTGCTGAATTCGATTAGCGGGCTGCGTTTTGATCCTGTGGCTTCTGAAGCTGAGGGGGCCGAGAAAACAGACGATAGTACGCTAGGGAACCTCATTGCAACGAGCGGCGAACATACAGGCACGGCAGCAGCTTCAGTGCAGACAAAGCCAGCAGATCTGGCAATGGATAGCACGCCGCTGCTTGCTGCTGCAGACAAGAGTTCCATTGCTCTTGCAGAACCCATGGCGCATATTGCCGGAAGCACGCTGCTGATCGTTATGTACCAGCAGGACGAGAGCCAGCGGGCGAAGTACTACTCATTGCCTTTGTAGCTAGTCTATCTTCTGAGGCGCCAGTGAAGGAGAGTGTTCGGAAAGGGAAGCTAGGCGGAGAGAATTGCCCGGCAGGTCTTTATGTAATAATATAGATTGTGCTTAAATAAAGTAAAAAAGGAGCTGTGTCATCAGCACAGCCCTGGTGTACAACCACTGCTGTAGAGCAGCCGGTCGTCTCATCTTTTGTGGTTTGGAGTAGACCGTTACCTTCCGGGGCGGTCTATTTCTTTTTAATGTAGCCAAGTAGAGCCAATAGGAACATACCGAACATGAACATCAGGGTAATAGCATCTTTTACGTCCATTACCGTCACCTCCTCTATGGGAGAGCGCGCCTTCTGCTCATGAACAATGTTGTACAAGAAAATCATATCACATTCGGCATGTTAAAAAATGGATCATTAGTAGATTTATAGCGGAAAAATACAAAGACAGGCTTTCCGGAACTGACGGAAAGCCTGTCTTTTATAGTATGCTAATGAGCAGCGGGTTGAAGCAGCAGCGATTCTGCCGGAAGGTGGCGTACAAGCCAATCCAGCACATCCGAAGTCACCTCATCCCGGTTCACTTCGTTGAGCATTTCGTGCCTGCCTTCGGGATACAACTTGAATTCTACATCGGATATTCCATGCTCCTGATAGATTCCGGCCAGGCGGATTACACCTTGACCGTTCATGCCTACAGGGTCTTTGGCTCCCGCAAATAAATATACGGGTTTATTCTTGCATAGTGTAAGCAGAGTTTCCGGAGAATGGATATCCCGCAGCAGCCGGAAAAAGTCGCGGAAGAACCGGGTTGTGCAGACTGCTCCACAGTAAGGATCAGCTATGAAGAGATCTACTTCCTGTGAATCACTGCTCAACCAGTCAAAAGCAGTTCTTACCGGGGCGAAGGAACGGTTATAAGGGCCAAAAACAATCCCGTTCATAAGAACACTGCGGTGACGTATCCCCTGCAGCCTGGACTGCAGTCCGGCAAGCGATTCTCCGAGCCGGAGCATACCGCGCGGCCCGTTCGTACCACTCAGGATAAAGCCGGTATAGACTTCGTGGCCATCCTCGCACATTAGCTTCTGCGCCAAAAAGGAGCCCATACTGTGGGCCAGGAGGAAGATTGGCAGGCCCTCATGCCGGGATGAGGCGATGCCAGCCAGCTGGAGCAGATTACGCCGCATCCAGTAGAAGCCGTCCTCACCTGTGTCACCGAGTAAATCGATCCGGTCTGCGGTATGCCCATGACCCCGGTGGTCATTAGCATACACCGCATAACCTGCTCCGGTGAGTGCCGCTGCAAACCGTGCATAGCGGGCAGCCGTTTCACACATGCCGTGGGCAATCTGGACAATTCCCCTCACCGGAGCCTCCGGCTCTGGCAGCCATTCATAGACATGAATGGCGACCCCTAGCGGATCAGTCATCTTAAAGCTTTTCTCCCTCATACCGTTCCTCCTAAAAGTTTTGTGAGCAATACTTCTTGGAGATGCGACATACAAAACTCACTTCGTAAGCATAGGCCTAAGTTTTGTGGCCTTCTGCCTTAATCATATGCCGGTGCGGGCATGGCTTATGGCAGATACGAACGGAGCACAGTAGAGTGGCCTTCAATTCCGTAGGCACCCAGGGTGGACGGAAGCAGGTAGCACTCTCCAGCGGAATAAGGTTGGGAGCCGCCCTCCCAGGTCAGATGCCCGCTGCCTTCGCAGACCACGAGGATTGTGAAGCTGTCCGGTGTGGTAGAGAGGTTCCACTCTCCGTTAACGACCCCTTTTTCTACAATAAAATAAGGGGACGAGGCAATCTGCAGCCACTCTCCGGCTACAGCCCCGTCGGTCTTCATGGAAGTTGCGCCAGCGCCTTCATAAGCGGTCACGTTAAGGGAATCCTCAATATGAAGCTCACGCGGCTTGCCGTCCAGACCCGGACGGTCGTAGTCGTAAATCCGGTATGTAGTGTCGGAGTTTTGTTGGATTTCCGCTACAACCACACCGGCGCACAATGCATGAACGGTTCCGGCAGGGATGTAGAAAGCGTCCTCGGCCGAGACAGTGATTTCCTGCATGCTGTCCATCACTTTGCCGCTTTCCAGTGCTTCGCGCAGACTTTCGCGGGTTACCCCGTCTTTGAGGCCATAGATGATTTTGGCGCCTGGTTTGGCATCAAGTACGTACCACATTTCTGTTTTGCCCAATTCTCCCTTTGGCAATCCTTCATACTCATCCGTTGGATGCACCTGCACCGACAAATTGTCGTTACAGTCCAGAAGCTTGATCAGGAGCGGAAAACGTCCGCCTTCCTTCGGGCTGCCCTTGCTTCCGAACCATTCCTGACCGAATTGCTGGCGAATCTGATCCAGCCCTTGACCAGCAAGCTCGCCGTTTAGCACAGATGAAGTGCCGTTTGGATGGTCGGCGATCATCCAGCCTTCCCCAATGTGCCCTTCCGGCAGCTCGAGACCGAATTTCTCCAGGGCCCGGCCTCCCCACACACGTTCTTTGAACTCCGGCTGAAATTTTAAAGGATAAGGCTTAGTCATTTTTTATCTTCCTTTCCAAGTTATAGAATAATGTCCTGCTTGGTTTACCTGGTTCGTTTGGATTCAAAAAACTCCAGCTTTTCTTCGTCTGGCCCGTCAAAAAAGAAATAGCGGCAGCCGTTCGCAAGCGTCGAAATGCTGGTTAGAGCGGGTATGCCGAGTCCGGCAATTCTACGGTGTTCCTGCTCAATATCATCCACTGTAAAGGCGGCATGACTGACTCTGCCCTCCTGGGGGAGGCCTTCAAATGCCCGTTCAATCAATTCGATCTCCACACTGGACTGGCCAGGGAAGCTTAGAAAAGCAAGACGGATCTCGTCTCCCGGCTCACCCAGAATGTTCTGAAGGGTCAAACCGATGACCTCCTGGTAAAATTGCAGCGAACGCTCCAGGTGGTTCACTTTAATACCAATGTGCTCAATTTTGGTTACGGCCACTTACAGATCAGCTCCTTTTTTCTTCTCGACTGCCAGCGTGTAGGGGGAGGTTGCCCGCTGCAGCTGGCGGTAGACAATTGCTTGCGCCTGCTGGGACGGAAGGGCCGCCGCCCAGGCTTCCACTGCGGCGGCTTCATGTTGGCCGCCTTCATGGCCGGGGTAGAGCACCGCTGTGATGATGCCGCCCGGCCGCAGCAGCGCAAGGGCGGCATCCAGCGCGGCCAGCGTGCTCACAGGCTCGGTGATGATCGTCTTATCGGCATCGCCCGAGGGCAGATAGCCAAGATTGAACATCACCGCCGAGACCGTTCCGCGCCAGTCCGGCGGAACGGCTTCTGCCATGGCTGCATGGCTGCGCAGCAGCAGCGTTACGGGAGACAGCGCCGCCTGCACTTCCTCCCGGGCCAGCCGCAGGCGCTCTTCAGCAAGAGCCAGCGCCGCAGGCTGGATGTCGAAGCCGTATACTCCGCCGCGCGGACCGGCCGTTTTGGCGAGAAACAGCGTGTCGGCACCGGTGCCGACGGTAGCATCAATGGCCCGGCCGCCTGGCTGCAGGCGTTCCTCGGTTAATTTATGAGCAAAGCTAAGGACCGACATAAAGCCCATTAGCTCTTCCTCCAGTATTTACCCTGCCAGGTATCGCGCGCAATCAATTCATCGTCAATCGCGTTCAACACTTCCCATTTTTTTAGGCTCCACATGGGTCCGACCAGCAGGTCGCGCGGAGCATCGCCGGTCAGCCGGTGCACAATCATCTCCGGCGGCAGGATTTCCAGAGAATCGGCGATTAGCTTCACATATTCGTCCTGCTCCATGAATCGCAGCAGCCCGGCTTCATATTGCTTAACCATTGGCGTCTTGCGCATCAGGTGTAGCAGATGGATCTTGATTCCCTGTACATCCATATTCGCCACTGCAGATACCGTCTCCAGCATCATTTCATGGGTTTCCTGCGGAAGACCGTGAATAATGTGGGTACAGACGCGGATCCCATGACGGCGCAGCTTCTGGACAGCTTCGGTATAACACTGGGTATCATGTGCCCGGTTAATCAGCTCCGAGGTGGAATCATGAATGGTCTGCAGGCCCATTTCGACCCAGAGATAGGTTCGCTGGTTCAGCTCCGCCAGGTATTCGACCACATCATCCGGAAGGCAGTCGGGACGCGTTGCGATGGAGAGGCCGACTACGCCGGGCTGCTGCAGAATCACTTCATAATATTCTCTAAGCTCTTCAACTGGAGCATAGGTGTTTGTATAGGCCTGGAAGTAACCGATGTATTGGGCATTCGGCCATTTCAAGTGCTGCCTGTCCCTTACGTTATTGAACTGGGTGACCAGATCGTCGCGGCGGCTGCCGGCGAAATCCCCGGACCCTCTGGCGCTGCAGAAGGTGCAGCCTCCTTTGGCGATGGACCCGTCGCGGTTTGGGCACGTAAACCCGGCATCGAGCATCACCTTGAATACCTTGGCGTCCAGTTGCTCGCGCATTTCATAATTCCAGGTATGGAAACGTTTATCCCCCCACAATAGTGGAGAGGAGGTTTGTAAAAGATTAGACATGGGTACTCCTTTCTTTGCAACATAAGGTTGTATAGATTTTAAATCCATACATGATCCTTATATATCTAACTGAGATAACACCGTTTCAACTTAACCTTTCTATTGTATCAAAAATCAGCGGTGAACGTAACACTCAGGCCTCTCTAAAAACAGTGGAAAATAGGCTGTAATAACAGCGCTTTCATCTTGATATTGCTTACATAGTGTGTTATATTTAGGGTGTAAAAACACCGCTGCAGCAACCATAATCTCTATTTCTTGAATTCATAATTTCGTGTCGCAAGGTCCATAATAAAACCAAGAGGTGATCACGATGAATTCTCAAACGGTGTATGCCGAAGGAAAAGGCTCCATTGACGTGCAGCTGACTCCCGACGAAGCGCTTGCGCTCACGGGTGTTGAATTTAATGGCAATCACAAGATCAAGACCGAAGCACAACGCAAGATCCGCAGTGCCTTTGAGAAGAGATTTGATTTTCAATCTCCTCCAAGGTAGACTATTAGCTGCATGAAAACATGGACCCCAATTCCAAATATATCAAAAAGGAATTCTCTGTCCGGCCGTATGCAGGCCAGCGGAGAATTCCTTTTTGTTTGAATTTTGAGAATACTTAAGCTTTGCGTTGTTCACTATTCTTCGGTTTCTGCCTGCTTTCTTGTTAAAATCCCTTTACTTTTGCGGGTAAGTTCGGCACAATATTGCAAGTGACAGTGTTTGTATCAGAGAAAGCGGAGGAAAACTTATGCGTTTACGCGGAAGAAAAGGAATACGTGAAAGTCTGGAAGGACAGACCGATCTGGTCATCCTGGATCCACGCAGCCTGAAGGGGCGGTGGTCTGAACTGTTCGGCAACGATCATCCTATTCATGTAGAGTTTGGCATGGGCAAGGGACAGTTCATCAGCCAGATGAGCTTCAAATATCCGGATATAAATTTTATCGGCGTCGATATGTATGATGAGCTGATCCGCCGTGCGGCTGAGAAGGCCCGTGCAGTCTGGGAACCGGCTGGGCAGGAGACGCCACCTAACCTCAGAGTGGCGCTTGCCAATATTAACTATGCAGAGGAAGTATTTGCCCCTGGAGAGCTTGAGCGGATCTATTTGAACTTTAGCGATCCGTGGCCTAAGGGCAAGCATGCGCGCCGCCGGCTGACCCATCCGCGTTTTCTCGACAAATACCGCGGTCTGCTCAGTCCGCTTGGCGAGATCCATCTGAAGACGGATTCGCGCAGCCTGTTTGAGTTCTCTCTGAATGCCTTTGCCGACTATGGTCTGCAGATGAAGAACATCTCTCTCGATCTGCATCCGGACGGAGTGATGAACGAAGAACAGGTTATGACAGAGTACGAAACCAAATTTTTTGGCCGGGGTGTCAATATTCACCGCTGTGAGGCGATTGTCGGCGCAGAAGCACTGGAACGCTATCAGGCCTCGCGATTGGACAAATACCGCCTGTAATCGGATCTCAGCGGCGAAGAAGTTCCACTTCATAAGCCGGTGTGTACACAAAAAGGCGGACCAGTAAACAAATACCTGGACCGCCTTTTTATGATTCATGATCGATATGATTGTTATAGATTCAAGTTCTTGCCCTGGCTATACCAGCATATCAATAATGCTCTGGGCGCTTTGCATGGGATGGAAGCGGTCGATCTCCTTAAGCAGGCTTTGGCGCTCGGCTTGCACCTCGTCATAGCTGTACAGCAGACGTTTCATCCATCCGTCGACTACCTGAAGTGAAGAAATGGGTTCGCCCAGACCGGCTGCCGTGAAATAACGGCAGTTTTCTTCTTCCTGCCCGGGGAGCGGATCATAAAACAGCATAGGAATTCCCTTGGCCAGACCTTCGCTGCAGGTCATTCCACCCGGCTTGGTAACCAGCAGATCGGAGATTTCCATCAGCTTGTCAATTTCACGTGTGAAGCCGATCAGCGAAACGTTGGGGTGACTGTAGAGTGGATTCTCCCGCATCACTTGAAGCAGCTTCTCGTTTTTGCCCAGGCAAAAAATAATCTGTACCTTGTCCCGCCAGCCGGCCAAAGCTTCGTTAATGACCTCGTCGTTCATCATTCCCCAGCCGCCTCCCATAACCAGAACGGTTGGCATGTCCTGAAGAGTGAACTGCTTCAGAATATCGGCTCTGCCCGGATGCTCCCAGAAGCTCGGATGAACCGGCATGCCGGTGACCTGGATTTTGGCTGCAGTAACGCTTCGGCCGCGCAGCTTCGCTTTGACCTCTGGAGTAGAGACCAGATACCGGTCAACTTCCGGACTGATCCAGGTCGCATGGGCGTCGTAATCGGTTATGACGGTGATCAGGGGTGCCTTGAAGGCCGGATCGAGCCGTTTGAGGCGGGAAACGACGGCACTGGGAATGAAATGAGTACAGACGATAATGTCGGGCCTAAGCTGCTTCACAATTTTTTGTGTACGTGTATAAAATATGCGGTGCAGGGCAAGTGTGGTAAGACGATTGAATGATTTCTGGTGACGGTACACATATCCCATCAGCCTGGGCCGGGAGATTACCGTCTTACGGTATGCCGACACAATCAGAGGCGCCATTTTGGGATTCAGAAAGCTTCCAAGCTCAAGCACCTTTGTTTGCAGATTAGGCGACAATTTACGCAGGCTGCTTGACAGCGCGTAAGCCGCTTGCGTATGCCCAGCGCCAAAACCTTCAGACAGCAATAGTACTCTCTTTTTACGCAATGTATAATCCACCTGTTTTCATGAATGGTATTCGCTGGTTTAGATGATCTCTGACTTTAGAACCATAAGACAACTGTACCTGCAGCGACTCCGGAACCAATTACTGCACCTGCAAAAACGTCTGACGGATAGTGCAGTCCGAGATAAATTCGGGAAAATCCGACAATACAGGCCAAAGGCAGCAGGATGGCAGTCAGGGCAGGAAAGGCCATCATGTAAGGTACTGTAGAAGCGAAGATAGCAGTCGTATGGCCTGAAGGAAAAGAATGATCCTTAAGCGGATTGTGAAACGTATTGGTGCCAGGGAGCGCCAGATACGGCCGCATACGCGGATAGAGCTTCTTGGCCACAGCAACAGGCAGATGGCTGATAGCCAGGGCAGTCAGCGCCTTAAGCCCCGCAGTTCTCAAAGGCTCAGGGGACAGCGCCCAGATCAGCAGATTAATGCCAATGGCGCTTGTGGCTCCACCCAGATGGGTCAGATAAAAAAGCCAGAAGTTCAGGAAAGGGTGATGCAATCGTCCGTTAATCCACTTGAACAGGCGCTGCTCCAAGAGATGCATTTTTATAAACAGATGTCTCATATCTTGTCCCTCCGATAGTCCGGCTGATGATTATAGTCGCAGCTGCAGCAATCCGGTCTATGCCATAAAGCTGTCTTTATCATACTTTTTTAAGGTAGTCCATTTCAAGGAAAAAGCTCGGGTTCGCTCGGAAAATGCCAGTTTTGACTTCATCACCACTTACGCCTTACAATGATTCAAGCAGGCGGAACGCGTTTATAAGGTAACAGAGAAAAAGAGGAGCCGAAGACAGAGGCATCCGGGCCTTATCTTTTGACGTGATACACATACAGGCAAGCCTGCCTTAGCAAAAAGGGAAGCAATAGGTCTTACTGTAAGGGATGCAACAAAAGGGTCAGCAAGAACGTTAGCTATGCCAGAGAGAGAAAAAAAGAACATCAAGATTGAAAAGGGGGCATCAAAGGTCATGGCAGACGCACTGTTTGTTACGCTCCAAGTGATCTTGGCGGCTATTGCAGTCTATCAGTTTACGTTTTCTTTATTTGGACTGCACAAGAAAAGGAATAAGGCGCATTTCACGCCGCAAAAATCATTTGCTGTACTGGTTGCCGCACATAACGAGGAAGAAGTCGTCGGCGCGCTGATGGAGAATTTGAAACAGCTTAATTATCCCCAGGAACTGTACGATGTATTTGTTATCTGCGACAACTGTACGGATGGTACAGCAAAGATTGTAAGGGAACACGGCATGAATGCCTGCGTCCGTACCAACAACAGCCTGCGGGGTAAGGGCTATGCCATTGAATGGATGCTCAAGGAACTGTGGGCCATGCCGCGGCAATATGATGCCGTAGTTATGTTCGATGCCGATAATCTGGCTCACACAGAATTTCTGATGGAGATGAACAATGATCTCTGCTCAGGCGCACGCGTTATTCAAGGCTACATCGATACGAAGAATCCGGAGGATTCCTGGATCACTGCCGCTTACGGTGTATCCTACTGGTACATCAACCGGCTCTGGCAGCTGTCGCGTCACAATCTTAATATGGCGAACTTCCTTGGTGGAACAGGTATGTGCTTCGAGACCAACCTGCTGAAGGAAATGGGCTGGGGAGCGACAAGCCTTGTAGAGGATTTGGAATTTACTATGCGGAGTGCCTCCAAGGGTGTCTATCCAAGATTTAATTATGACGCCAAGGTGTTCGACGAGAAGCCATTGACATTCAAGGCTTCTTCAAGACAGCGGCTGCGCTGGATGCAGGGTCACTTTACAGTGGCTCGCCGTTATTTCTTTCCTTTGTTGTGGCAAAGCGTTAAAGAACGCAGTCTTACGAAATTTGACCTGGCTCTATACGGTGCCAATGTCTACATCGTACTGCTGACGTTCTTGATGACTGCTGTCATGTTTATCGACAATTCCATGTTTGGAGGCCCGCATATAGCCAACATCTATGGGCAACTGCCATTGTGGCTCAGTTACTTTGCGGTTGGCGCCAATATTCTAACCTTCCTGCTCGCGATGGCGCTGGAGAAGGTTAAGTTCAAGAAGGTATATCTGTACTTGCTGGTCTTCCCGATCTACCTGATCTCATGGTACCCCATCACGTTCTATGCATTCTTTACGCAGAACAACAAGCAGTGGAGCCATACCAAGCATACGCGTGTCGTACGGCTTGAGGAAGTGCAGAGCAAGCAGGTTTCTTAACGAAGGTTGTCCCAGGAAAAAAAGTTATTGTAACTGTTGACACCATGTGCGCAGTGTTGTATAGTATTCAAGTATGCAAAACATAGGGATTGCAAGCAGAAGCACCGGCTTCTCACCTGACTGGCTATAAGCCAGCTGGTTTTGATCTCAATGCTTTATGGATGTTATAATTCATGAACGTTGATCAAACGGGGTGTCGGGAGTTACCGGCACCCCTTTTTTATGGAGAACCGCAGAAGTGATTTTTCCAAGTAGATCCGGAGGTGGAGTATTATCAGTAAGGAACATATGATCAATGATGAAATTCGGGCCAAAGAGGTTCGGTTGGTTGGAGCGGAAGGCGAGCAAATCGGTATCAAACCGATCCGCGAAGCGTTGCAGATGGCGATTGATCTTAATCTGGATTTAGTCAACGTAGCACCGCAGGCGAAACCGCCAGTATGCCGCATCATGGATTACGGCAAGTTCCGTTATGAAACGCAGAAGAAAGAGAAGGAAGCGCGCAAGAACCAGAAGATCGTAGACATCAAGGAAGTCTGGTTCCGTGCCAACATCGAGGAGCATGATTATCAGACCAAGTTCCGCAACGTTATCAAGTTTCTGGGTGAAGGCGACAAAGTGAAATGCTCCGTGCGTTTCCGCGGACGTGAGATTACACACGCCAGCATCGGTCAGAAGATTTTGGAACGTGTAAAGAGCGAAGTTGAAGATATATCTGTTGTAGAACGCCAGCCTAAGCTGGAAGGCCGCAGCATGATTATGATCTTGGCTCCCAAAGCCCAATAAATTTGGAGTCACTTGCACAGCAATTTGGCGCCGCATAATATTCAAGGAGGAAACACCATGCCTAAAATGAAAACTCACAGCAGTCTGAAAGGCCGTTTCAAGATCACTGGAACTGGCAAAGTACTGCGTTACAAAGCTCACAAGAACCACTTGCTTTCCCACAAATCCAAACGCGCAAAACGCGTATTGAACGGCAATCCGGTTATGGCCCCTGGGGATGTAAGACGCTTGAAACAAGGACTCGCTAACTTGAAATAGTTTTATCACACATTTTTGGGAGGTTTATTAATATGGCAAGAGTTAAAGGCGGATTTGTAGTTCGTCGTAGACATAAAAAAGTATTGAAGCTGGCAAAAGGTTATTTCGGTTCCAAACACCGCATTTTTAAAACTGCTAACGAGCAGGTAATGAAATCGATGGTTTACGCATACCGTGACCGTCGTCAGACGAAACGTAACTTCCGCAGACTGTGGATCGTGCGTATCAATGCAGCAGCCCGTTTGAACGGCCTGTCTTACAGCAAGCTTGTATTCGGCCTGAAATTGGCTGGAGTAGAAGTGAACCGCAAGATGCTGGCTGACCTGGCAGTTAACGACCTTAACGCATTCAACTCCCTGGCTGTAGTAGCCAAAGAGAAGATCAACGCGTAATTACTTAGAAGTAACCGAAAAGCACCGCCTGCGGGACATCCCGTGTGACGGTGCTTTTTTTTGGGCCTTGGAAAGGGTTTGCAGTCCCTGAAGGACAAGCTCGAGACTTGAGTGTTGGTGTTGGCTCAGAGGATGCTTAGTCCCCCGCACCGCTCACTCCCAGTACTTGGTTGTGCTCAGTTGGGATGCCAATAGCTTGCTGCTGGTTCTTCTGACCTTACGAAGTTCTGAACGTTGATCTGCTGAAGCGCTGATGAGCTTTTCCTCGTCGGTTTCAGCAATGATTGCAGGTACCAGTGCCGGTGTGCCGTCTTCATGGACAGCTACAAAGGTAAGGAAAGATGTAGCGGCAACAGCGCGTTCCCCGGTGTACAGGTTCTCTGAAATGATTTTGACGAATACCTCTATACTGGTTCTGCCTGTCCAAGAGACAAAGGACTCGAAGCATACTGAATCTGTGGGCCTAATAGGCAGGAGGAAGTCTACAGAGTCTGCAGAGGCGGTAACTACATTAGTCCGGCAGTGACGCATTGCAGAGATGGATGCGACTTCGTCAATCGTACTCATTAACTTGCCTCCGAACAGCGTCTTGTGATTGTTGACATCATTCGGGAATACACGGCCAGTTTTGAACACGCGGGATTCTCGGCAGTATTTGAAATCCGGTGCAGCTTGGGGTTGGTTTTGATCATCCATTTTTCAGTACTCCCTTTTTATACAATATGTAAACATTCATGATAATAGAAAACGCATATCCGTGCAATAATATTTATATTGTGCTGGAGATAATCAGGAAATTCGAGGGTTTCTGACATGGTTTGAATGTTTTGTTGACACACAATGTAACAGTAAGCGGTTTCTTGTGAAAAAATGCAAATTATTATTGACCTGAGGTCATTAATAGACTGGATTTTAGGGTTTTTACCAGTTATAATTTGATCTAATGGTATGTCCAAGAACAAAGAAGACATCCAATTTCTTAAGGGGGATCACACTCAATGAAAAAGGTTTACCAACTATCTCTTGTTATGTTGCTTGCGTTCACTGTCATTCTGGCAGGCTGCGGAAAGAACAATAACAACTCCGGCAATGCAGCAAGCAACGCTGGAACAGCAACTAACGCACCAGCTGAAGCAACAGCAGCACCAACGGATGCTCCTAAAACTGATGTCAAAGTCGGTCTGGTTACTGACGTAGGTGGCGTAAACGACAAATCGTTTAACCAATCTGCTTGGGAAGCTCTGCAGGCTCTTCAAAAAGAATCCGGTATTGATATCAAATATCTGCAAAGTAAATCCAATGCAGACTACGAGCCTAACCTTAACCAATTCGTTAAAGGCGGCTACAACCTGACTTGGGGTATTGGTTTTGACCTTGGTGATGCAGTTAAGAAAGTTGCAACTGAAAATCCGAACGCTAATCTTGCGATCATCGACAGTGTGGTAGATGCTCCTAACGTAGAATCCGTTACTTTCTCCGAAAATGAAGGTTCCTTCCTGGTTGGTGTAGTTGCAGGTCTGACTACAAAAACCAACAAAGTAGGTTTCATCGGCGGTATGGAAAGCCCAGTAATCAAACGCTTTGAAGTAGGTTTCGTTGCTGGTGTAAAAGCTGTTAACCCTAATGCAACAGTAAAAGTTACTTATGCAGGTGCTTATGACAAGCCGGATGTTGGTAAATCTTTGGCTGCTACCCTGTACAATGATGGCAATGACATCATCTTCCCTGCTGCCGGTGCAACTGGCAACGGTGTATTCAACGAGGCTAAATCCCGTAACAAAGCAGGCGGTGCTAAAGTATGGGTAATCGGCGTAGACAAAGACCAATCCCTGGAATTTGGCGATGATGTAACTCTGACTTCCATGATCAAACGTGTTGACGAAGCGGTTAAGAAGGTTTCCCAGCAGGTTGTTGACGGAACATTCAAAGGCGGCACTACAACTGTATTGGGTCTAAAAGACAACGGTGTAGGCCTTCCTGAAACTTCCAAAGCTAACGTATCGGCTGAAATTCTTGCCAAAGTTGATGAATACAGCAAAAAAATCATTGATGGAACAATCAAAGTTCCTACCGAGTAAGACTGACTTGATGTTTCTTGCCTTACAATAATGAACAAGGAACAAGGCCGGTTATTGTGCTGGCCTTGTTCCTTGTTAGTGGAAAGTAACATGCAATAACTTAGGCTGAGCTGTACCGTCCTTCATAGGACGGTACAGCCGTGTCTATAAGGAAATATATATATTCTGTGATGAGGGTGATTCCATGAGTGCTGCGGCTCCTGTCGTAGAGTTGAAGCAAATCACAAAACGCTTTCCCGGTATCGTTGCGAACGACTCCATCAGTCTTACGCTCGAAAAAGGAGAAATTCATGCACTGCTAGGTGAAAACGGAGCAGGCAAATCCACCTTGATGAACATTGTCTTCGGATTGTATCAACCCGATGAAGGCAGCATCGAAATCGACGGAAAGCCGGTTATTATCGATAACCCCAATAAAGCGATTGAGCTTGGCATTGGAATGGTTCACCAGCATTTCAAGCTTGTAGAGCCTTTTACGGTAACTGAGAACATTGTTCTTGGTATGGAACCGAAAAAAGGTCTTAAAATCGACTATAAATCCGCTGCGGAGCAGGTTCGCAAGCTATCGGAACAGTACGGTCTTCAAGTCAATCCCAATGCCAAGATTTACGACATTTCGGTTGGTATGCAGCAAAGGGTAGAAATTATGAAGACGCTGTACCGTGGTGCGGATATACTTATATTCGACGAGCCTACCGCTGTGCTTACGCCACAGGAAATTACCGAACTGATGGCGATTATGAAGCGGCTCGTTGCAGAGGGCAAATCCATCATTTTGATTACGCATAAGCTTAAGGAAATCATGCAAATTTCTGACCGGGTTACCATCATCCGCCGGGGAAAAGTTATAGATACTGTGAGGACTGCTGAGACCAATCCGAATGAGCTGGCTGAAAAAATGGTAGGACGCGGTGTGACCTTCAAGGTAGACAAGCAGCCTCCGCATATTGGTGGAAGTGTGCTCAAGCTGACGAATGTCAGCAGTAAGAGTAAAGATGGCGTATCGGTACTGGACGGCCTCAGTTTTGAAGTGAAGGCTGGCGAAATCCTAGGTATTGCTGGAGTGGACGGCAACGGACAAAGTGAGCTGATCCAGGCAATAACCGGCCTGCGCAAGATTGATTCCGGTTCAATTACCGTATCCGGCAAGGAGATTGCCAATCTGAGTCCACGCAAAATTTCTGAAATGAATGTCTCCCATATTCCGGAGGACCGTCATAAGCATGGGCTAGTGCTGGACTTTACAGTTAGCGAGAATATGGTGCTGGAGACATACTATAAGAGCCCGTATAATCAGAATGGCTTCTTGAACAAAGAAGTCATCGATAAGCATGCCGAGGATTTGGTCAAGCAGTTTGACGTGCGAACCCCCTCTATTGAGAACAAAGCACGCTCTTTGTCAGGCGGTAATCAACAGAAAGCGATTATTGCGCGGGAAATAGATAAAAATCCGACACTGCTGATTGCGGCTCAGCCTACCCGCGGCCTCGATGTTGGTGCGATTGAATTTGTGCAGAAGCAACTGATTGCTCAGCGCGATCAAGGCAAAGCAGTTCTGCTGATCTCTTTTGAACTCGATGAAATTATGAATGTGTCCGACAGAATTGCCGTTATCTATGAAGGCCAGATTGTCGGTGAAGTATTCCCGCAGGATACCAATGATCAGGAACTGGGTCTGATGATGGCGGGAAGTTTGAAGCGGGGAGGCCATACGGATGTATAGACTCAAAAAAATATTCGCGACAGACAGCTACATCGTTCCTTTAGTCGCAATCGTGATGGGCTTCCTGGTTGGGGCTGTTGTTATGCTGATCGGCGGTTACGATCCTATAGCCGCATACTCAGCGCTGTTCAAACGTGTATTTGGCAGTCCTTATGACTTTGGTGAGGCCATCCGCGAGATGACACCACTGATGTTCACAGGACTTGCAGTAGCCTTCGCCTTCCGTTCAGGGATGTTCAATATCGGTGCGGATGGACAAGTGCTTATTGGAATGACAGCAGCTTCTGTTGTTGGTATTAAGCTGGCCGGAATCTTGCCGAATTTCTTGCTGGTTCCGCTAGCAGTTATCATTGCTGGAGTCTGTGGCGGTCTTTGGGCAGGCATTGCTGGATATCTCAAGGCAAAACGCGGAATCAACGAAGTTATTACAACTATTATGTTGAACTGGATTGCACTGTTCCTGTCCAACTATATTGTCAGAACGTTCTTGCTGCTTCAGGGGCAGAACCGTTCTGAGGATATTTCGGCCTCGCTGTCCATGACATTTTTAAACTCAATGTTTGATAATGCACGGATTCACTGGGGGACTGCAATCGCACTTGCAGCAGCAGTTTTCTTCTATGTCTATCTGTGGAAAACCAAACAGGGATACGAAATGCGCGCCGTCGGCTTGAATCCGCATGCTGCAGAATACGCAGGTATGAATGTTGGCCGCAATGTCATCAAAGCCATGTTCATCAGCGGTGTTTTTGCCGGACTGGCAGGTGCAGGAGAAGTGCTTGGTGTATTCCATTACCAATCTGTATTTGCGGCTTCTCCAGGTTATGGTTTTGACGGGATTGCCGTTGCGCTGCTTGGTCTGACCCATCCACTTGGAGTAATTTTGGCTGCTATTCTCTATGGTAGTTTGACTTATGGATCTGCAGGTATGAGCTTTGGAGCGGATGTTCCTCCTGAACTCATCCGAATCGTAATCGGTTCAATTATTTTCTTCATTGCGGCACAAGGAATTGTGCGCTGGGTGCTTAAACCGTTCTACTTCAAGCGCAAGAAAGAGAAGGTGTTATAGATGGAAGTATTAGGCCAATTGCTCAATACAACGCTCGTTTTTTCCACAGCGCTGATTTTTGCCGCCCTCGGTGGCATCTTCTCTGAACGCTCCGGTGTCGTGAACATTGGACTTGAAGGCTTGATGATGTTTGGTGCCTTTGCTGCAGCTGTAGGCGGATATTATGCACAGGATGCAGGTATGGGTGAATGGGCTCCATGGGTCGGTGTAATCTGTGCTATGGTGGTCGGGGTGCTTGGTTCACTTATTCATGCGGTAGCATCGATTACATTCAAGGCAGATCAGACCATCAGTGGTACAGTCATAAACTTTCTGGCTGCCGGGAGTACGCTTTATGTAGTAAAACTCATTTTTGACGGAGCTGGCGAAACACCGCTGCTGGACGGATTTAGTAAAGTGGCTATCCCTGGGCTCTCCAAGATTCCAATAATCGGTGAAGGGATTTTTAATTCCTATCCGACGACTTATCTTGCGATAATCCTGGTTATTGTCATTTATTTTGTGCTCTTCAAGACTCCATTTGGCCTCCGCCTCCGTGCAGTCGGTGAACACCCAAGTGCGGCGGATACGCTTGGTGTCAATGTAAACCGTATGAGATATATCGGCGTAATGCTGAGCGGGCTCTTGGCTGGTATTGGCGGAGCCACCATCACACTTACGACAACAGGCACCTTTGCGCATAACACGGTTTCCGGTCAGGGCTTTATCGCAATTGCGGCGATGCTTTTCGGGAAATGGAATCCGCTTGGAGCGTTTGGGGCTGCCGTATTCTTCGGGTTCTCTCAAGCAATCCGCAACTATGTGCAATTGTTCGCGTGGTCTAAGGACATCCCGCAGGAATTTATCTTCATGATTCCTTATGTGTTAACGATTATTGTTCTAGTCAGTGCGGTTGGCCGTTCTTCGGCTCCGAAGGCATTGGGTGAACCTTACGACCCTAGCAAACGTTAATCTTGATGCAGTGTTTGCTGCATTGATCGAAAAACGCATTTCCGGTATGATCCGGGAATGCGTTTTTTTGTTGGAATTCCACAAAAAGCCGACAGGGACAGGTGTACAGGCGAAGTACGCTAGTCTCGAATAGACTGTTTTGAAGAAAGCAAGTTTTGTACAATGCCAATCAGGAAGCCTAGGCATACAAACTTTTAGGAGGGATAATATGGCACAGCCGGTTACAAAAAGACAGGTGATGAAGCTGGTAGGCAAAAATATTGTCGCAGTGAAAAAGGATGGCACGAAAGTAACGGGCAAGCTACTCCGAGTATCAGGCAGTCGTCTGGTACTACAACGGATCACCGGTAAAAAAGTGCAAACCAAGGCCTTGATTCCGCTGGTGCTGTTTGATTTGCTGGCCATCGGTACAGCACCCTATGCTTATGGCGGAGGTTATGCTTATGGTGGCGGGGTTCCAGGACCTTACGGCGGGCCTGGAGCCGGACCTTATGGCGGCTACGGACCTGGTTACGGTGTCCCGCCGATTGGTTTCTTCTAAGCTCTGAGCCTGCCGGCTAAAGGTTTTTCAAACTCGTAGCAGAAGTTTTGCGGCTGATAACGGGCTACGCTGTAGCCCAATTTTTGATAAAAGGAAATGCCTGGCACATTGCCAATGTCTACAGAAACTTTGGCCCTCTGACACCCGCGAGATAGTGCAAACCGTTCTGCTCTATCCATAAGCATATTCCCCCAACGTTTACGCCTCGCGGAAGGGGATATAGCCAGCATGTCGATATAGAGCAAGTCTCCATGCAGCATGAAATGAACGAAGCCCAGCGGATCACTTTCGTAATCCGGACAAGCGACAAGGGTAACCCCTTGACCCAGACGCCGGGGCAGATCTTTTCGGACCTGGTTGATTACCGTCTGCGGAAGATGCGATAATGGAACCAGCTGTTTCTCAATCAAGTCAAGAATGACGGTGTCATCCTGCTTGGGTCTGCGGTAACGAATCATAAAGCGCCCCCTTCACGCATTGTCGTACATCATATGCCCGGAGGGGTGTGGGCGTTCCGGCAGGAATAGAACAACGATTTATGACGATTGCAGAAAAGATGGGTATTGACTAACCGTGTGAGGAATCATATAATGTGTCTAAACATTTAACGAACATACATGCATCGGCAATGATGAGGACGAAGTTTTAAGGGCTCTTTTGCTCAGAGAGTGAGAGGAATTGCTGCAACCTCCACCAGAATCCCTTATATACGAGCTCACCTCGGAGCTGTTTCCCTGAAAGGTCCATCGGCAAGAGTGGTGGAATTATTAGGGGGAATCGTTTGGTCCGCGTTAGGGACTTCAGGTTACAGAGATTTGGGCCCTGCCTACATCGATGGATTTTTGTATCCTGATAAGGTGTTGCATCGTGAGATGCAATGCAAACATGGGTGGTACCACGGAAGATCAACCTTTCGTCCCTCACGCGCTGTCTTTTGCGCGTGGGCGGCGAAAGGTTTTTTTGTTGCCAGGAACATTATCGGTCGTATATAAGACGTTCTGTCATTTGCATAATGAATGTTAACTATCGAAGGGAGGAATACTGATGAGCGCGCAAATACCGGAAGTACAGTCTATAGAGCAGTTACGTGAGAAATGGAAAAATCCCGAGGTGATTACGGGTTCCGAAGTGCTGCTGCGCAGTCTTGTATTGGAAGGGGTAGATACCGTATTCGGATATCCGGGCGGTGCCGTATTGTACATCTACGATGCCCTTCATGGCTTCACCGATTTCAACCATATCCTGACACGGCATGAGCAAGGCGCGATTCACGCGGCGGACGGCTATGCCAGAGCCAGTGGAAAGGCGGGTGTGTGTATAGCAACCTCGGGGCCAGGAGCAACCAATCTGGTAACAGGTATTGCCACCGCTTTTATGGACTCCGTTCCACTGGTAGTAATCACAGGTAATGTCTTTTCCAGCCTGATTGGAACGGACGCTTTTCAGGAAGCGGATATTACAGGTATAACCATGCCGATTACAAAACACAGCTATTTGGTACGTGATGTTGAGGATCTTCCGCGCATCATTCATGAAGCATTCCATATCGCAAACACCGGCCGCAAAGGTCCGGTACTGATTGATATTCCTAAGGATGTATCGGCTGCCAAGACACTGTTTGCCCCGGCCAAACAGCAGGGCGTCAATCTTCGCGGCTACAATCCGCGCACGGTTCCGAACAAGCTTCAATTGGATAAGCTGGTCCGCGCAATTTCATCGGCAGAGCGTCCAATCATCATTGCCGGCGGTGGTGTTATATACTCCGGTGCTCATGAGGCCATGTACGAATTCGTAAAGCGGACAGAAATTCCGATCACCACAACATTGCTGGGTCTGGGCTGTTATCCGAGTGCAGAAGAGTTGTGGATGGGAATGCCGGGTATGCATGGTACTTACACGGCTAACAATGCCATTCAGCAATGCGATCTGCTGATTAATATCGGTGCCCGGTTCGATGACCGTGTGACGGGCAAGCTGGACGGTTTCGCACCAAAAGCGAAAATTGTTCATATCGACATTGACCCGGCTGAAATCGGTAAAAATGTATCGCCGGATATTCCGATTGTCGGTGATGTGAAGACGGTACTGGAGATGCTGATTCCTGAAGTAAGCCGAGCCGCCAATGCCGATGCCTGGAGAACGCAGATTGCCCAGTGGAAGCTGGATTATCCGCTCCGCTACAACGATTCCGATACTGAACTCAAACCTCAGTGGGTCATTGAGATGATTAATGACACCACTAAAGGGGAAGCCATCGTAACTACAGACGTAGGCCAGCATCAGATGTGGGCAGCTCAGTATTACAAGTTCAATCATCCGCGTTCATGGATCACTTCTGGTGGACTTGGAACGATGGGATTCGGATTTCCATCGGCAATCGGAGCACAGATGGCGCATCCGGACCGACTGGTAGTCTCCATTAACGGTGACGGCGGCATGCAAATGTGTTCACAGGAGCTTGCAATCTGTGCAATCAATAAGATTCCGGTTAAAATTGTAGTGATCAACAACCAGGTTCTGGGGATGGTCCGTCAGTGGCAGAACCTCATCTATGAGAAGCGGTACAGCTATACCGACCTCGCAGGCAGCCCGGATTTTGTAAAACTGGCTGAAGCATACGGGGTAAAAGGATTACGGGCCACAAACAAGGAAGAAGCAGGCGCTGCGTGGAAAGAAGCACTGGAAACGCCGGGACCCGTTCTGGTAGAATTCGTTGTTCCCAAGGACGAGAATGTCTACCCGATGGTAACTCAAGGGTCAACCATCGATCAAATGCTGATGGGGGATGAATGACAGTGATGAAACATACAATTGCTGTGCTTGTGAATGACCAGCCGGGTGTGCTGCAGCGGGTGTCAGGCCTGTTCGGCCGCCGGGGCTTCAATATTGAGAGTATCACCGTCGGGCAATCTGAAGAAATAGGCCTGTCCCGGATGGTGATTGTTACACTGGGTGACCAGCACACCCTGGAGCAGATCGAGAAGCAACTCTACAAATTGATTGATGTAATCAAGGTAGTGGATCTGGGCTCAAAACCAATGGTAGCCCGCGAGCTCGCATTGATCAAAGTCAAAGCGGAACCGGCTGAACGTCCGGAAATCATGGGTGTTGTTGAGACTTTCCGTGCTTCTGTGGTGGATATTGGTACAACCAGCCTGCTCGTACAGGTGGTTGGAGATACCCAGAAAATTGATGCAATGATTGAACTGCTTAAGCCTTATGGCATCAAAGAGCTGTCCCGTACCGGAGTTACGGCAATGATTCGGGGCAATGCCTGATCGTCATATTTTACAGCTTTAACGGATTACTGCTTGTTTGCATTAATTTGATAAGATAAGGGTAAGGCAATTCCCGCGAAAGAGCGGGGGCTTGAGGAGCAGCCTATCCAATTAAGGAATGAAGGCTCTTGAAGCACCCGCTCTTTACGATGGGTCCCAAATTAAAGGAGGATATTGACAATGGCAGTGACAACGTACTATGAACAGGATGCAGAACTTAGTGTACTAAAAGGGAAGACAATTGCAGTAATCGGGTACGGCAGCCAAGGGCATGCCCAGGCACAGAACCTGCGTGACAGTGGTCTTCAGGTTGTCATCGGCCTGCGCGAAGGCAAATCGTTCGAAACCGCCAAAAATGACGGCTTTGAAGTATTGCCGGTAGCTGAAGCAGTATCCCGTGCAGATGTAGTACAAATTCTTATGCCGGACGAAACACAGGCATCCGTATATAAAAATGAAATCGAACCAAACCTCAAAAACGGTGCGGCTCTGATGTTCTCCCACGGCTTCAACGTACATTTTGGCCAAATCGTAGCTCCTAAGGATGCGGATGTGCTGCTGGTGGCTCCAAAATCCCCGGGTCACATGGTTCGCCGTACTTATGTTGAAGGCTTCGGCGTTCCCGGCCTGATTGCCATTGAACAGGATGCAACCGGTAATGCTCAGGCTATCGGATTGGCTTATGCCAAAGGCATTGGCTGTACACGTGCAGGGGTTATCGAAACTTCCTTCCGTGAAGAAACCGAAACCGATCTGTTCGGTGAGCAGGCCGTTCTGTGCGGTGGCGTATCCGCGTTGATCAAAGCAGGTTTCGAGACACTTACCGAAGCCGGTTATGCTCCTGAAATGGCGTATTTCGAATGTCTGCATGAAATGAAGCTGATCGTTGACCTTGTGTATGAAGGCGGACTTGCAACCATGCGCGATTCCATCAGTAACACTGCCGAGTACGGAGATTATGTAACAGGTCCTCGCATCATTACTGACGAAACCAAAAAAGCGATGAAAGAAGTGCTCAGCGATATCCAACAAGGTAAGTTCGCCCGCGACTTTATTCTTGAAAACCAATCCGGCCGTGCCTTCCTGACAGCTACCCGCCGCAACGAAGCTGCTCATCCGGTAGAAGTAGTTGGCAGCCAGCTGCGTGAAATGATGCACTGGATTAAGAAATAGTCTCATATACTTCAAATGAAGAACGTAATATAGTGTGATTCTCAGATGCGGCCGTGTTTTTTGCGGGCCGCATTTGAGGGTTTTAGCACAATCTTTTTCAGGAGGTGCTCAGCTTTGCGGAAAATATATGTGTTCGATACGACGTTGCGTGACGGAGAGCAGTCGCCGGGCGTCAATCTCAATACACGTGAAAAGGTAGAGATTGCGTACCAGCTGGAGAAGCTGGGGATTGACCGGATGGAGGCAGGGTTTCCTGCAGCGTCACCCGGAGACCTGGCTGCGGTAAACGCGGTAGCAAGAGCCGTAAAGAATGTAACTTTGATTGGCCTCTCCCGTTCCAGAGAGAGCGACATCGATGCGGTTAAAGAAGCGCTTCAAGGAGCGCAGGACCCCTGCATTCATCTTTTCCTGGCGACATCACCGATTCACCGGCAGCATAAGCTCCGAATGGAAAAGGCCCAGGTTCTGGAGACTGCACAAGCTGCCATCCGATATGCCAAGAAATATTTCTCCAAGCTGGAATTCTCATTGGAGGATGCCGGCCGCACTGAACGTGACTTCATGGCTGAAATGGTGGCGATGGCGATTCGTGAAGGTGCGAATGTGGTCAATATTCCCGATACTGTCGGTTATCTGAACCCCTCGGAATATGGTGCAATCTTCAAGTTTCTTAAGGACACCGTACCAGATATTGAAAAAGTTCAGCTTAGCGCCCATTGTCATAATGATTTGGGAATGGCTACAGCGAATACGCTGGCTGCGATTCAGAACGGTGCCGATCAGATCGAAGGCACCATTAACGGCATCGGCGAACGCGCCGGGAATACAGCTATTGAAGAGGTAGCTCTTGCGCTGGAGACACGGAGTGAGTTTTTTGATGCCAAGACATCGCTGGTACTTTCTGAGATCGCCCGTACCAGCCGTCTGGTCAGCAAGCTGACAGGCATGGTGGTTCCAGGCAACAAGGCGATTGTCGGTGCTAATGCCTTCGCTCATGAATCCGGGATTCACCAGGACGGCATGTTGAAGGAGAAAACCACTTACGAAATCATGACACCTGAAACCATCGGGCTTAAAGAGAGCAAGCTGGTGCTGGGTAAACATTCCGGCCGCCATGCATTCCGCGACAAGCTCAGTGATCTGGGCTATGAGCTCTTGGAAGAAGAACTGAATACTGCGTTTGCCAAATTCAAGGATCTGGCAGATAAGAAGAAGGAAGTATCCGATGAGGACATTCTGGCACTGCTGGATGAAAAACTAATCGATACGCCGGAAGTTTTTAGCCTGCAGACGATTTATGTCACTTACGGCAATGAGGCCACTCCTACAGCCAAGGTAGTCATTAACGGGCCAGACCCGCAACCGATTATTGCATCGGCTGAAGGCAACGGGTCAGTAGATGCGATCTATAATGCTATTGATCAAGCGACAGGGGAGGAAGTCACGCTTGGTGACTATTCCATCAAGGCTGTAAGCCGGGGCAAGGACGCGCAGGGTGAAGTGCATGTTGTATTGTCACAGGGTGAGGTTGCCGCACAGGGCCGGGGACTCAGCACAGATATTCTGGAGGCGAGCGCCAGAGCTTATCTGAATGCGCTCAACAAGCTGCTGGAGAAACGTAAGACGTACACACAGCGTGATCATGCGCAGTTGTAGCCCTCAAGACTTTTGTTTATTTAGTGTAATTTTTGAAGCCATTCCTTCAGTGGAGTCCCCTCTGCTGACCGGATGGCTTTTTTTGTGCTGCAGTAATTTGAATGATGTTTCAGATAGCTCTGTTGCCCATAGAGTTTGCTGGAAGACATCAGTGTTTTATCAGTGACTTTCGTTACTAAATAGAATGGTATCTGTGAAATTAACTCTAGGTTTTTGTCGTTTTTGTGAAGAAACAATCGGGAATAGCAGAAATATATCGGTATGTACATAGGCTGTTCAGAAATTGTTCATGCGTGAAGATTACAGTTAAGGCTGATATCTTACTCGGGGAGAAGAAGGAGACAACTGGTAATGAATAAAAAAAGAATGGCAGTCATACTTAGTTTACTTATCATTTTCATACAAGGGGCTTACAGCTTTGGCTTCAACACACAGGCCAACGCAGCGGAAATCACCGACAATATCATCACCAGTGTAACTATGGCCGTGTATGACAATGGGGTTCCCGTAACAGACGTTGTCTATAAGCAAGGGGCTGAAGTGAAGCTTACCTATAATTGGGAGCTTCCGGATTCAACGTATAAAGGCGGTGATACATACAGCTTCGAGTTGCCTGACAAGTTTGTGCTTGCAAGTGATATTAGCGGAACTCCTCTGATGTTTGACGGCGTTCCTCTGGGTCATTTTGATGTCCTGAAGGGCAATCCGAACAAAGTGGTTATGACCTTTAACGATGACATCGAAAGTTATTTCGGTGTACATGGCTCCTTTACCATAAGCACCAAATTCGATAAAACTAAATTTACGGAAACGACTGTCCAGCAGATCGTATTCCCGATCAACGGAGGCAATCAGACGGTGACGCTTACGTTTATTCCTGATGTCACCTCTCCCATTGCCAAAAGCGGAGTTCCGACCGGCTCCAACAAGGATAACCTGAACGCCAAGCAGATTATTTGGACTGTAGACGTGAACAAAGTGCTGTCAAGTGTCCAAGGAGCAACGGTTACCGACACGCTTCCTGCCGGCCTGACGCTGGTGAATCCGCTGGACGTCAAGGTGTTTAACCTTAATGTGAAGCTGGATGGTTCCGTCACGCAGGGAGCGGAGCTCGATGCTTCGCATTATGCTGTAATGATACCTTCCGGCAAGTTGAATGTTGCTTTTAATGATTCAACGATCACGGGGGCATACCGTATCCAATATACTACGGACATAACGGATGCTGCCAAGACGAGCTTTACCAATAGTGCAGTCTTCAGTGGTTCAAACCAGGCGGCGGCTACAGCATCATCGACTGTGAACGTATCGCAGGGCACTTTTTTAAAGAAGTCGTCCACTAATTATAATCCGGCAACACAGGTGACAGACTGGGAGATTGATTACAACTATAATGAGCTGCAGGTTGCCCAGGCAAATGCTGTTTTGAAGGATTACTATAACAACACGCAAGAGCTGGTGCCTGGTTCCCTGCAAGTGTTCCCGGTTAATTTCCTGACCAGTTCAAGCGGCACGGCAGGAACCATTGAATCTACCAATTATACAATGAGTGCACCTTCGGTCCCGGTCAGTGGGCAAAACGGATTCGAACTTAAATTCACCAGTGATCTCAACGGCGCTTACAAAATTAAATATCAGACTAGAGCCATCAACCGTGTAGAAGATAACACGACAATCATGAATTCGGCTACTTCCGGAACTACTACTGTAACAGGTACCCGGGACATTGGTCAGGTAATCATCAGCAAAAAAGTAGCGGATTACAACTACCTTACCAAAACCGTCTCATGGTCTGTAACCTTAAATGCAGACAGCTATCCGATGGATGAAGTGGTGGTTAAGGATATATTCACGAACAAAGGACTGAAAATTGTACCCGGCTCTATTGTGGTTAAAAAAGGGTCGGCTGCGACTAGCACAGGCTATACCATTCAAAACCTGGATGATACTGCCGGATTTGACGTGGTATTCAACTCACAGATTACAGGACCGTATACAATTACTTATGATACGTATTTTGATAACAACTGGCTTAGTTACAACTGGTTGAACACTGCAGCCAAGTTCGAGAATAAGGCAATGGTGAACTGGAAAGATCCCGGTTCCACAACAGTGAAGACTAAGACGGTAATTGCAGCTTTCGATCCGAATGCGTCGGACAAAGCGAACGGCTTCAAGAACGGAGCCTACAATGCGGTGAGCAAGGAAATCACTTGGACCATTGGCGTTAACTACAACCGCAATCCGCTGACAAATGCCAATGTATCGGATGTGCTGCAGAGCAATCAGCAGTATGTGCCGGGTTCGGTGGAGGTCTATAATCTGAGTGTTGCCAAAAACGGGGACCCCTCCAAAGGCACTAAACTTGTGCTGGGCACAGATTACACCGTGGCTTATACGGAGAGCAGCAAGCTGCTGCAGGTGAATTTCAAGAATGATATGAATTCGGCCTACTACATCATTTTCAAAACAAACCTGCAGGGACAGCTCGTTGAGTCACCGACCATTGCCAATACCGCTAATTTATACAGTGGCACAACGGCTGCATCCAAGGATTTGACTGCTTCACTTACGATTCCCAAGGGTGGAGAATATGTGGCAAAGAGCGGAACACAGAGCAACACCAAGATAAAATGGACTATTAATATCAATAACAGCCTGTCTTTCATTGAAGATGCAACGGTTACGGATGATCCAAGTGACAATCAGATCCTGCTGTCTGATTCGTTCAAGCTGTATCCGACAACGGTAAATGCAGGCGGCGATATTACTAAGGTGACAACACCGCTGGTGAAAGGAACAGATTATGATCTGGTCATCAGCACGGATGAGAATACCGGAAAACAGCAATTTGTGCTTACATTTAGAACAGATATTGAGAAGCCCTACATTCTTGAATATGAGTCACTGATTGTGGCCAACAACAATGATAAAGTATCCAATAGTGTGCGGCTCAGCGGCAATAACTCGACCACAATCACCAAACAAAGCAGTAAAGAGATAATAGTAGCTCTATCAAGCGTAGACGCAGTGGGAACCGGAACCCGCAAGACACTATATGTTGTGAAAAAAGATGCTGCGGATCAGGCACTGCTGAGCGGGGCAACCTTTGCCCTGTACCGTAAGTCAGGTTCGACGGAAGTTCTCATTAATCAGCTGACGACAAATTCAAACGGAGCCGCTGCCTTCAATAATCTATGGCCCGGAACTTATGTACTTCAGGAGGTTGCCGCTCCAGCCGGGTACGATCTCAACCCGACTAAGTTTGCTGTAACCTTCAATTCAACAACGGAAACAACGATGACGGTGACTGACAATAAGACAGCTACGCCAACACCGACAGCAACGCCTACAGCAACACCGACAGCAACGCCTACAGCAACACCGACAGTGACGCCTACAGCATCACCGACAGTGACGTCAACACCGACAGCAACGCCTACAGCAACACCGACAGTGACGCCTACAGCATCACCGACAGTGACGTCAACACCGACAGCAACACCTACAGCATCACCAACAGCAACGCCTACAGCATCACCGACAACAACGCCTACGATATCACCGACTTCGCTGCCGACACCTGGGGCTTCTACGATACCGGGAGTCATTATTACAGCAACGTCTACGGCGTCTGCCACACCTGTACCGTCTGCCACGCCTGTACAGGCATCGGCAACACCAGCAGCCACACCGGGGCAGCCTGTGGTAAGCAGCACACCTGCTGTTCCACAAGCCACTCAGGCTACTACAATTGTTGATGTTCCAATTGAAGGCGAGATCCCGCTTGGCGGCATTCCAAGCATTGGAGATAAACCGGATCATGGTACTGTTACAATTACTCCAGACGGCAAATGGACCTATACACCGGATTCCGGCTATATTGGAAAAGATAAATTTACGATTGTTGTAACCGATGAAGACGGTAATGAAGAAGAAGTTGTCATTGAGGTGGGGATCGATGATGTACCAAAAGGTACAGTAACCGATACAGCGGATAAAGGAGATGACGCACTGCCCGGTAAGCTTCCGCAGACTGGAGAGAACAGTCCGCTTCCGCTGTATCTGACAGGCGGAGGTCTGATTGTACTGGGAGTTCTTCTCAGCAGAAGATTCAAGACACGCATTAAACAGGGGAAATAGTAAACAGCCGCTGATTAAGAGAATAGGTTGCACAATTACACCAAAGACACCCGGAGCTTCCGGGTGTCTTTGGTGTTGTATCTTAACAAAATGAGTATAGGAACAAGAGATGCTAAATGCTGAGATTAATATGCTTCCAGTTCTCGAACCAGTCTGTGATATGGGGCGGCAGTTCAATGTTCAGCTCACGATTCAGCAAGTCGCACAGCGTACTGTACTGCTGTTCTACCGCTTTTCGCTCACCCATGCTGTCATAGACTTTCATGAGGTCCAGATGGGCTTGCTCGAAATAAGGCTGGAGCAGAACAATCCGCTGATAGGTCGTAACGGCTGCAGAAAGCTTACCGTTGCTGACAAAAAATTCAGCCAGGCCGGTGGCATGATGCAGCCAGATGGTGCGCAGCCGCTGACGCTCGCTTTCGGCCCATACATAGCCATAATCCCCTAAATAATCACCGGTATAGAAATCTAGTATCTGTTGATGCTCTGTATAATTCTTTTCGTTAATTACAGGCAGCGACAGAATGCTCTTCTCCCACTCGACAGTATCAATCAGCAATCCTCCTGTTTCTAGAACATAGCCTTCATTGGCACTGTTGATCTGGAGCTCAATCCCCGCCTGCTTCAGGCATTGCCGCACCTGATAAATCGTGGTGTAGAGAAGAGTGGAGGCTTTTTTATAATCCAATTCAGGCCATAGCCATTCGATCAGATAATCCTTGATGATCAAGCGGTTTCTGTTATGGAGCAAATAGGCGAATACTTCCTGGGCCTTCAAGGTGCGCCAGCGGATGCTCTGTAACGGCTGACCGCTGAGCTCAAAGCGGATCGACTGCATACAGTGAAGCATAACTCTGGCTTGATTTTCCGGCACTAGTTGAGCTTTGGCCGATTCCAGACGCTGCACCGTCTTTTGCAAACGGTCACGCCGCACAGGCTTAAGCACGTAATCAAGAGCATTCAGCTCAAAAGCGTCCACAGCATAATCATTATAGGCGGTTACAAACACAATGCTTGCCCTGGGACAAAGATTCTGCATAAGCTCGGCCGCCTGCATACCGTTGATTTCCGGCATTTCAATATCCAGAAAGATTACATCAGGATCTAGGCTTGGTGCTGCACTTAGGGCTTCGCTCGGGTCTGTAAAAACACCGGTAACCGTAACTGTGCCCAATTCTTCCAGCATCAGCTGCAATTTCATAAGCGCCAGCCGTTCATCATCTACCAGCAGGGCTTGAATCATAACTGATTCCACCACCTCATTAAGTATTCTTTGGCATTGCTCCCGGAGAAGCCTCTGACTTGCTTAAAGGAATAATGAAGCTGACTACAGTCCCCTTAAGGACTGTGCTATCGATAGTCAGTCCACGGCCATACATTCGCATCAGCCGTTTGTGGGTGTTCTGCAACCCGATTCCCCGTTCAGGTTCAGGGGGCCCGGTAAGCAACTCGGCTAGAAGCTCTGCACTTATCCCAATGCCGTTGTCGGCAATGGTGACTTCAGTGCCCTCTCCAAGCTGTCTGACAGAGATCTCTACACGGCCGCCTTTGGCACGATTCAGAATTCCGTGTCTGACCGCATTCTCCACGAGAGGTTGAATCGTTAGCGGAGGAAGCAGGAAATGGAGATCCGGATCCAGTGACCAGGCGATTTCCAGACGGTTCTCAAAACGTTCCTTTTCGATATAGAGATAAGCCTCGACCAGCTCCAGCTCACGTTCAAACGGGACTAGCGGTTCGGCATTAAGGAAGTTAAAGCTTAACCGCAGGTAGGAGCTGAACGCATCAATTAATTCACTCATTCTTCCCGTATCAAAGGAGGCCAGCGCTGAAATGGAATTTAGGGTGTTGAATAGAAAATGCGGCTGAATTTGCGCTTGCAGATAAGCGGCCTCTACGCGGAGCTGCCTGGAGACAGATTGTTTCATTTCAGTTAAAAAACGAACCCGCATCCGCAGTTCCATAGCATTTACCGGCTTGCTTACATAGTCATTAGCTCCAGAGACGAACCCGCTATAGATATCCTGCGGCTGGTTGCGTGCTGTAAGAAGCAGAACCGGCAGTTCTGTGACCAAGAAACGTTCACGTATCCGCCGGGTAAGCTCATATCCAGACATCACAGGCATCATTACATCCGAAATGACCAGATCCCATGATTCCTCATCCAGGAGCAGCAATGCTCCCTGTCCGGTGGTAACGGTTTTGATATCATAATCATCGGCGAGAAGTGCGGTGAGTATCTTTAGATTGACAGGATCATCATCTACCGCGAGAACTCTGGACTTGGACATTCTGTCAGAATGTCCCCTGCTTTGATCCTGAACCTGCGCATTTAGAACCGGTGCTGCTTCTCCGGCCTCGGGAAGGAAGACATCGTTATTAACAACCATCCCTGACGGCTCATCGGCCAATTGCAGAGTAAAGGTGAAGACTGAGCCTTCATGTGGGCTTGAGACTACGCTCAAGCTTCCCCCGTGCAGTTGAACAAGCTCTTTGCAGATGCTGAGTCCAAGACCGATCCCCCCGCCCATGGCGGTCATACTGGAATCACCCTGCTCATAGGGATCAAACACTCTGCGCTGTGTTTCCTGATCCATTCCAATTCCAGTGTCCATAATATGAATACGGGCCGTTTGCTGGTGAATATCCGCATACACGCTGACAGTGCCCTTCTCTGTATATTTAACGGCATTTTGCAGAAGGTTGAACAGAATTTGAATGATTCTTTTCTCATCACCAATTACATTTGGAAAGTTTTGTGGAATATCCATCTTAAGCGCTATGGGTTTTTCCCCAGTCATAAAACGCAGCATGTCCACTACTCCCGAAGCCGCGGATTGAATGTGGAGGCTTTGCAGCTTCAATTGGATATTGCTCTCGCGTAGCTGTGACAGATCCAGCAGATCGTTGAGCAGCAGGGACATGCGGCGCCCGACGGTGATCAGAAGTTTCAAATCCTCGGCGTTCTGCTTATGCAGAGTGCTTTTATCGCTGGACAACACCGCTTCAGCAATATTTATAATGCCGTGAAGCGGATTTTGCAGCTCATGTGAGGTATTGGCCAGAAAGTCATCCTTTTGCTTGATAGCCCGTTGGAGGCTTTCGGCCAGCTTGGCTGTATGCGCCGCATTCCAGAAGAAGCGGCGGAACCAGAAAGTGGCAAAAGCCAGAAAGGCAAAAATCAGATCAAAAGGATAGAAACTGAGCCCTAACTCGGTATTGTTTTTGACTGAACCCCATATGGTGCTGCTGATGATACTGGTTATGGCCAGGAGCAGGAAAATCGTCCCCTCCTCATTTCGTATAAAGGATTTGTAGATGATGATAAAAATGCCTATAGCCAGAGATAGTAGCAGATGTCCGTATTGATAGCTCAGTACCGAAAAGAGAACACTGCTGCTGGGAACAGTAATCAACAAACCTGCGAATAAAGAGGTAATAATGGACAACACCCGCAGCCACTTTAAACGCTCATTCGGAAATAGCAGCTGTCTGGCCAGATGAAGCATGAAAAAAAACGTTCCTAAATAAGCCAGCCGCAATAGCTTGAGCGACCATCCGTTGCTGATAGGCAGCCAGAGCATTAACAATCTGTCGTCATCCGACAAAATGCTGATTGTTGCAAAGGTCACCATCAACGTGAAATACAGCAATACCTTTTGACGCGGGATGATCAGGTACAAAATTACGGCATAAGCGGCGTGAAGCAGCAGTACAATGCAGACTGCAAGCTCCATTCCGATGGTTAGCAGGCGCTCCTTATGTATGGTCTGATCGTTACCGAACAAGACCGGCCGCAGAATCCCTCCTGAGTCGGTGTCAAAGTCGGCCACCTGCAGTATCAGTTCAGCTTCACCGTTGACTGTATTGAAAAATACTGGATAAGGAACAGCCCGGGCTGTGTATTCTTGTGCCTTTTCAGCAGGGAAGCCTGAGTGCCCAACTGTCTTGCCGTTTACATAGAGGACGGAGGACGAATTTATCTTAGGGAAAATCATCCCAATCCGCTGCTCCGGCTGCTCCGTCAGAATCTTCAGACGATAAGTGGCGTAGCTATAAGCTCCATGGTCCTGCTTCATCGCTTCTTTCCAACTGCCTGGAACGTGAATATAGCTGCGTTTAGTCTCTGGAGAAATAACTGTATGGGTACGGCTGGTGGGAGCAAGCAGTGTACCGGGGTAGAGTTCCCACTCGCCACCCAAACTGTAAATTTTGTCGTCCGGGAACGGGGTGCCGCGCAAATCAAGTACACCCTGTAACGCCTTAAGCGGGACCGGGAGGGGATGGATGCCGATCCATAGGAAACGCAGGCCGGTAAGTCCTATCAGGAAAAGTACGATTACCACAATAAGTTTTTTCTTTGTCATAGTGTTACATAGTTCGACAAACTCAGGGGTATCCCTTCAAAAACAGAGTATTCTTGTTGTAGGATATAGAATAGAGGATTTGAAATTACCGGGATTAAAAAATATTAAATAAGTTGCAGGGGAAGCCAGAGGGCCGGCGTCTAACATTATGAAGCTGAAGGAGGGGAGAACTACTTGGAAGAGGCAGAATGGATATCAGCCGTGCTAGACGGGCAGCATCAGGCTTTTGGGCATTTGGTGTCGCGCTATCAAGGCATGGTGTATCGGGTATGTATCAAGATTACAGGAGAAGCCGAGTCGGCCAAGGATATGGCCCAGGAAGTCTTTATCAAAGCCTACAAGGCGCTCCCTTCCTTCAGAGGGCAATCCTCATTCTCCACATGGCTATACCGGATTGCTTACCGGACCTGCCTGGACTGGAAACGGGCCAATGACAGGGAATGGAAGCACCGCAGTACAGCGGATTATACAGAGAATGATTGGGTGACATCGCAGACGCCTGAGCATGTGCTGCTCCGCAAGGAAGCATCGGAGGAGCTGGGCGAGAATCTGAACCATCTCACAGAACCGTACCGGTCGGTCGTGCAGATGTATTATTTTCAGCGACACTCTTATCAGGAGATTGCCGAGCAGAAAGGCGTTTCGGTAAAAACAGTAGAGTCACAGCTGTACAGGGCCAGACAGATGATGCGTAAAAACGGGGAGGAATGGCGATGAATTGTGCAACAGTCAAAGAATGGATGCCGCATTATATCGAAGGCTTGCTGTCTCCGGAAGCGGAGCTGAGAATCCGTCTGCACATCGAGTCTTGTCCCGATTGCGCACAGTGGCTGGAGGAAGCTAGAGAAATGTCTGCGCTATGGAATGAAATGGAGAATGGACAAGAGTCCATGGATGCACTTGATTTTCCGGATATTACTGCCGATGTTATGGGGCAAATAGAACAACTGGAATCGGGTCGCCGGGAAAGGGCAGTCAGAGCAACTATGGCAAGACGCCGCACAGCTCCCAGAACCTCTTGGGTACATTACGGGGTCGCGGTCGGTTTGACTTTCCTGCTGCTGCAGCTTGGGGTGTTCAAGGATATGGCCTACGGTATCACTGAGATTAATGGGCATATGTCCACATCAGTCAGCGCCTGGCTTAACTCCGAGGGTACAAATAAATAAATAAATAAATAAATAAATAAATAAATCAGCAACTTCAAATAGGAGGATATTATATGATCAAAAAAAGACGTTGGCTCACCTTTCTTCTGGCTATGATTCCGGGAATCGGGCATCTGTATTTAGGCTTCAAAAAATTGGGGCTTGAGTATATGATTGGAGCAGCACTGTGTATTATTTTTATCCCTTCCATGCCAACGGTTTTCCCGTTCGCTTTGGCTGCTCTGTGGTTCTATCAATTATTTGATGCTCTTCAGAAAGCAGCGTGGATGAAAATAGCCGCCGAAGAACATGAACGTATGATGTTCCATCCTGATAGCTACGGGGTGCCCTGGGGTATGGGGATGCCTGCCAGTCCGGCTTATCCGAATGATGAAGTTAGTCCGGTCTGGGTTGGTTTCGGCTGTGTAACTGCTGGCATTCTGCTGCTGATCATTACCACCTTTCCGGGGCTCTGGGATTTACTCACCGATATGAATATCGGATCCATTCTGTTGTCCCTGGGGCTGATCGGCTACGGGCTGAGAATGCTGAAGAAAAATCCAAAAGTATAGAGAAATGGGGAAATGAACAATGGCGAGATGGAAGATCGGCAGTTTTACCGCAGCCTTGGGCTGCATCATGTTGGGGGGGATTATTGCACTGGCCCAATTTGATGTGGTTACTTACCAGGCGCTTGCGTATCTCTGGCCTGCACTACTTATACTGTTCGGGCTGGAGACACTGCTCCGGATATTTATTAAGTCCGATGCCAAAACCCGTGTCAGCGGCTGGGCTATTGTCCTGATCGTGGTATTGGTCGCAGCAAGTGGAGCCCAGAGGGTGCTGGCCGACGGCTCGCTCAGCGGAATTTTTGGAGGAACACAGCTTGTGCCGGTAACTGGAACAGTGGATGTGCAGGCAGGGATCAAAAAAGTGAAGATTGAACTGCCACACGGTAAGGTTAAGCTGAGCGGTGTGGACGGAAATACGCTTGACTATGAGGGGAAGCTGGAAGTCCCGGGGAAATCGGAAAGTGAAGGGTCTAGCGCACTGGAGCAGAAGTGGTCAGTTGTAGCCGAAGGAGACACCTTGACCATGAAGCTGGAAGGGGAATCCGGCTGGCTCTCCAACATTCATATTGGATTTAATTTCAAAGATCCCTATATAAATGTCAACCTTCCCAGCAATCTTGCAGTAGAGGTTGAAACCAGTGACGGATCGATTGAAGCTGGAAACTTGAAGTCTGGTGTTGAAATGGATACTAGTAATGGAAGACTGGACATTCATGATGTAGCCGGCGGTGTAGATGCGCATACCAGCAACGGGACATTAACTGTGCAGAATGTGCAGGGTGAAGTGAAGCTGGTCAGCTCCAATGGTGCTCTGAATCTTGGGAATATCGACGGTTCACTATACGCCAAGAGCAGCAACGGCAAGATCACGATTAACTCGGCGATCACAGGCGAATGGGAGTGCTCCTCCAGCAACGGCAAGATTGTAGTGGGCCTGCCGGCTGTTACCGATGCAACAATTACAGCAGATACCAGCAACGGTTCACTCAAGGGGAATGTCAAATGGGATGGTGACGATAACAGTCACGGAACTGCTGTGCTCGGGAGCGGGACGCACAAAGTTTCCTTGTCTACAAGTAACGGATCAGTGACGGTTGATACGGCAGAATAACTGGGAGCTTTAGTTAAGTATTCATGATGCTGACTAAGTAGACCGGATGCGAATAAAAAGAGCTGTTGTGCCTGGCAGAATAATTGCCAGGCACGACAGCTTCTTTTTTTGCGGTGTGAAGTGAGGGCTCAGCACCCCATCTGTTGCTTCTTCTCGTTAGACTTTAAGCTTACATGGAATTCATTCTACCAGGCATAGGCCTTCGGTGCTGCACCGCCCGGGCCAGGGAAGATCTCGTCCAGACGCTTCAGTACGGATTCGTCCAGAATGACTTCAAGGCTGCGCAGTGCGCTTTCGAACTGCTCCAGCGTCCGCGGTCCGATGATTGGAGCTGTGACTGCCGGATTCGCCAGCAGCCAGGCCAGTGCGATGTTGTCCTGCGGTTCGCCAAGCTCAAGGCTGAGTTCAGCAAAAGCTTCAAGCTGGTTCTTGTACTGTTCTACCCGATCCGCGTTCCCGCCGCTGCGGCTGCCCTCGATTTTCTTGAGCGCATTGCGTCCCAACAGTCCCCCGTCGAGAGGACTCCAGGGGATAATCCCCAGACCGAGGTTCTGGGATGCTGGAAGAACCTCCAGCTCCGGCAGACGGCAGGTGAGGCTGTATTTATGCTGCTCCGATACAAGCCCCAGGAATCCCCGGGCTTTGGCTTCCTGCTGCGCTACTGCGATATCCCAGCCGGCAAAGTTGCTGGAGCCGACATAGCCGATTTTCCCCTGGCTGACTGCGAGTTCAAAAGCGCTCCACAGCTCGTCCCACGAGACACTCCGGTCTACATGGTGCATCTGATACAGCTCAATGTGATCAGTCTGCAGACGCAGGAGCGAGCCCTCTAGATGCCGCCGAATAATATAGGACGAGAGACCGCTTTCATCATTAGGGCCGTCAAGCTTGTCGCTCATGGCGCCATAGACTTTGGTGGCCAGTACTACCTTTTCCCGCCGTCCGCCGCCCTGCTTGAACCAGCGTCCGATGATCGTCTCGGTAAGTCCGGAATTCTCACCCCAGCCATACACATTGGCCGTATCAAAAAAGTTGACCCCCGCATCCAGCGCGGCGTCCATAATACGGAAAGCTTCCTTTTCATCCGTAATCGGACCAAAATTCATCGTTCCGAGACAAAGGCGGCTGACCTTCATACCGGATTTTCCAAGCTTTGCATACTGCACCACACAACAACTCCTCTAATTGTAATGGCCAAGCCGGTTATTTGCATAAGTACATACTTATTGTAAACAACTTAAGAATCAAGAGCAAATGAACAGACGGTACTTCCGGGTGGGGAATCGCTAGTGCAAGGTCAGCTGGCCTGTATTCATTTATTTTGCGTTATAGGCTGGGCCTATCACTCCCATAGAATCTATATCTTTGTCCTTTGGGCCTAGGTATGATACAACAATATACAGAAGAACTATGTCTGCGAGCAGCAGAAATCAGAGGAGTGACGGGAATGAGCGAGGTCAAAAAAATCGCCGTAATCGCCGGGGACGGTATCGGACCTGAAGTTGTGGCAGAAGCGTTGAAAGTATTGAAAAAAACGGAAGATTTGTTCGGTTATGCGTTTGAAACCGAGCAGGCACTCTTTGGCGGAATCGCCATTGATGAACGGGGAACTCCGCTTCCGGAGGACACACTGGAGATCTGCCGCAAGGCGGATGCCGTGCTGCTGGGTGCGGTAGGTGGACCGAAATGGGATAACAATCCGAAGGAACTGCGTCCGGAAACTGGCCTGTTGGGTATCCGTAAGGCGCTGGGGTTGTTCTCCAATCTGCGTCCGGCTGTCGTTTTCGATTGCCTGAAGGATGCTTCAACACTGAAGCCGGAAGTACTGGAAGGCACGGACCTTATGGTGGTCCGCGAGCTCACCGGCGGCATTTATTTCGGAGACAAGCTGCGCCGTCAAGGTGAATTCGGCGAAGAGGCTGTGGATACTTGCGTATATAATGTTACGGAAGTGGAGCGCATCGTGCGCCAGGCCTTTGAAATTGCCGGCAAACGCCGCAACAAGCTGGCAAGTGTAGATAAGGCGAATGTTCTCGAGACTTCACGCCTCTGGCGTGAGGTTGTGAACAGAATTGCTCCGGAATATCCGCAAGTAGAGCTGGAGCATGTGCTCGTTGATAACTGCGCTATGCAGCTGCTGCGTCGTCCTGCCAGCTTTGATGTTATTGTGACTGAGAATATGTTTGGCGATATCCTGAGTGATGAAGCAGCGATGCTGACCGGTTCGATCGGTATGCTCGCATCGGCATCGCTGGGCGAAGGCAGCTACGGTCTGTATGAACCGGTACACGGCTCTGCGCCTGATATTGCCGGACAAGGCCTGGCAAATCCGATCGCTACGATTCTGTCGCTCGCTCTAATGTTCCGTATGACCTTTGGTTATGAGGCAGCGGCAGCGGCCATTGAAGCTGCAGTGGCAGAAGTGCTTGATGCCGGTCACCGTACCAGTGATATCGCTGTAGACAAGAGTAAGGCTATCAGCACTACAGCGATGGGTGATCTCATTGTTGCCGCTATCCGTAAAGCCTAGGATGTAATCCAGCTGTTCTCCTTTTGAAGCAGAAAAACAAAAAACTTCACAGAAAATTGCTTATTTATAATAATTATAAAAAAGTAATGACTGTAATATTGACTTTAATTTTGTACGATGATACCATTTGGTCTATAGCAACAAGTATTCACCAACTCATCCAATCAAGAAAAGCATATTGCACTGGAAGTGGATTTCAACAATTGTTTTTCTTACATACTCAAAGGAGGATTTAAGCAATGGCAGAACGTTTGGTAGGTAAACCAGCCCCAGATTTTACAATGGAAACCGTAACGGGCGACGGTAAAGATTTCGGTAAGGTTAGCTTGTCCGACTATCGCGGCAAATGGCTTGTATTCTTCTTTTATCCGCTTGATTTCACCTTTGTATGTCCTACAGAAATCACAGCATTAAGCGATGCTGCAGCTGATTTCACGGCACTTGATACCGAAATTCTTGGTGTAAGTATCGATTCGGTACACAGCCACAAGGCTTGGATCACTACACCTAAGGATTCGAACGGTCTTGGTCCCATCAACTTTCCGCTCGCATCTGATATCACTAAGAAGGTTGCCAGTGATTATGGTATCCTGATTGAAGAAGAAGGTATCGCTCTGCGCGGCTTGTTCATCATCGATCCTGACGGTGAACTGAAGTATCAGGTAGTTAACCACAATGATGTAGGCCGCAGTGTAGAAGAAACTCTACGTGTTCTGCAAGCTTTGCAATCAGGCGGACTGTGCGCCATGAACTGGAAACCCGGCGATAAGAACCTGTAAGCTGGGGCTCAGTTAAGCACCGATCTTTGAGATATTTAAAGAACCTCCTTGCGGGAGAAATCCCGGCGAGGGGGTTTTTTGCACCAAATAGCCCGTAGGCAACGGATCTCCCGTATGAAAATGGGCGCAAAGGTTATTTTATAGCTTCAGGGAGAGGAATCTCCAGTGCCATTGTGTAATATAATATTAAATCAATGTAAAATACCAAGGAGGGTGAACAAAAATGAGCTTTTGCTGTGGAGCGAGTATGGTTGGAACGAAGGGAACCCTAAAGCATTATCGCACGCAAGTCCATAATGTTCCCCTGCTTTTTTGCCCGGTCTGCCATCGGGTAGAGGTACATTATAAAGTTGAAAATGAGTATGAAATCTTGGCTGAATATGCTCATGGAGACGGTGTGACAGATGTTGACTTCCAGGATTATGTGATGGAAGACGAGGAAGCCATTTTCGAGAATGTCATCAATGTAGAGAGTGAAGATCCGCTGCACATCGTGCGCAGCCAGATTGATATGGCCCTTGACCTGCTGGCCGTAGCCAAGCAGATCGAAGATACCAAATGGGAGCGGGAGCTTAAGAAACGTCTGGCTGTAATGAGTCAGCGGCGCCACCGCTTGCAGCAAAAAGCCTGATAGAACAGACTGTTGCTGGAACAGCCTGATATGTAGATCCAAGAGTCTTCGCTATCGCGGAGGCTCTTTTTGCAGTCAGTTTAACTAAAAGTGGAGGGAAACTGGTTTCACAATAGGAATAAGTGTGTCTTTAGAATCATTTTAGGAATAATTTTGCAATTCGACAGTTTCTCTGATTGCGTTGTCTGCTTCTCTTGGATATGATTGGAATATAGTTGAAACGGTTGGATAATATAATACGATTTCCGAATGTTCTGGCGGCTTCGTCATATACTCATATACATAGTAATTTGATGTCGCTTAAGCGTCTTCGTCAAATGCAGTAAAAGGGGGAACTTCGTATCGTGATAAGCCAATATCAGGAAAGCTTGCTTCTGCCGGCAAGAACGTTTCAAACTGGGCCGATGACTACTACATATGAGGATGTACTCGAGCAAATGGACAGCGGAATCATGCTTTTTGATGAAGAAGGGGTACTAACATTTGTGAACAAGCAAATGTATGCTATCCTGGGACTGAGCAGGCATTCGTTGTTGGGCTGCACTATGATTCATTTATTGTCTAATATCCAGATGAACCGGTTCAAGAAGAAACAGGTATTGCGCGGATATCGTGAAATGATGAAAAAAGGTAAGCCAAGCTATGAGTTTGTAGATGAATACGGCCGGTATTGGAAAGTAACTTTATGCAGTGGCGAACAAATGAAAGGCTGCTATCTGTTCACGTTCAAGGAAATCTCCGACTACAAGCTGATTGAGCAAACAGCATATCAGAACGACAGTCTGGTGATGCTTGGCAAATTGTCAGCTTCGATTGCTCATGAAATCCGTAATCCGCTTACAGCGATCCGCGGTTTTATACAATTACTTCATCCCCATCTTCATCAGCTGGGCAAGGAGGAATACGCCAAGATCATATTAGCGGAGATTGACCGGGCCAATGATATTATTCATGAATTTCTCATGTCCTCCAAACCCTCCGTGCCTCAGGTAGCCATGATCTCTGTATCGGGGTTGCTTAAGGAAGTTGTCCTGCTTACCGAGAGTGAAGCATTAATGAAAGGCTGTGAGATCCAGCTTCAGCCGTTTCAGGAGGATATGATCATCTCCGGCGATATCAAACAGATGAAGCAGGTCGTTCTCAATATGATAAGGAATGCGATGGAAGCAATTACTGAAAAAGTGGATGACGCTATGGGCAGGATCGAGCTGGGGGCTCGCAGAGAAGGGGCGGAGGTTCGCATCTTTATCTCTGATAATGGTAAAGGGATGGATATCTGTACCTTGGACAGGTTGTTCAATCCCTTTTTCACCACGAAGGAAAACGGGACTGGACTTGGTTTGTCCGTCAGTGACCGGATTATCAAGAACCATGGGGGATGCATTTCGGTCAGCAGCCGGCTTAACGAAGGCACACGATTTGTCATTTCGCTGCCGCTGATTCAGTAATTCAATATCCACCCGTATATTTAGGTAAATTAGATTCATGAGAGGCTGATTCCCGCGCAGCAAGTCTGTGTAGGAATCAGCCTCGCTGTGTTATGGTGGAGGAAAACATCATTGGACTATTGGCCAGGAGGGATTCTTATCGATATTCATTGGAGCAGTGGCAGCCCGTCAAAGACACTACAGGCTGATGCCTTATGCATCTTTATATCTGAGGCTGAATGTGAAGGTGGCAATATGGCTGCTGAATGGTCCGGGCAAATAAGCATGCTGGCTAAAGCCGGATTATTCGCCGGGAAGCTGAACCAAACCTATACTATCCCCGTAGAAGGATGGCCTGAGTTACCTGTTGTCATTCTGGCCGGCAGCGGGAGCGGCCTTCTGCAAGCGGAGGAACTTCGTCTTCTAGCCGCTCAGGCAGCCCGTGCTGCACTCAAGCTGAAGGCTGCCAGACTCCTTATTCAGGTGCCTGACACCTTAAGTCTGCTGACGGATGTTGGAGCTGAAGAGGCCAGTCAAGTGCTTGCGGAGGGTGTTATTCTAGGTGGATACCTCCGGATGCATTACAAGCGGGAACAGCCAGTCTACACTGGACTGGAGTCTGCTGTGCTGCATATGGAACGGATAGCGGAGACCGCAGAGTCTGATGAATGGCTGCAAGGGATTAAGCAGGGAAAGGCATTTGGTGAAGCGACCCATTTGGCACGTCGTCTTACCAATCTTCCAGGCAATCTGCTGACACCTTCAGCACTTGCAAGAGCCGCGATAGAAATTGCTGAGCGGCACGGATTCCCTGCAGAAGTACTTGATGAACAGGAGATCGAACAAAAAGGTATGGGGGGCTTGCTTGCGGTTGGCAAGGGAAGCGTGCACCCACCGCGGATGATTGTAATCCGTTACCAGGGGACTAGCCAATGGAAGGATGTTACAGCAATTATCGGCAAAGGCGTTACGTTCGATACCGGTGGTATTTCCCTGAAAAGAGCGCCGGGTATGGAAGATATGATCAGCGATATGGGGGGGGCAGCAGCGGTGCTCGGGGTCATGGATGCGCTTGGGACTCTGCGTCCGCGGATTAACGTGGTAATGGTTATTCCTTCCGCTGAGAACATGCCTGCACCTAATGCCTTCAAACCGGGAGACATTATTACCTCCCTGAGCGGACGAACCATTGAAATACTAAATACCGATGCGGAAGGCCGAATTATACTGGCGGATGCCCTTACCTATTCCCGGGAATGGGGGGCAGAGCGGATTATCGATGTAGCGACCCTGACAGGTGCTGTACTATCGGTTCTGGGTGACATTGCAACAGGTGCTGTAACCAATAACGAGGCAATGATGGAGGGATTAGAGAGGGCTTCGATTAGAGCTGGAGAGAGGATCTGGAAGCTGCCGGTGTATCCCGAGTTTCGGGAAATGCTGCGGAGTGAGGTAGCTGATATCCGCAATGCGGCCGGGAGATACGGCGGAGCCACAACGGCAGGATTGTTCATTGGCGAGTTCGCAGAGGGTCTGCCATGGATTCATCTGGACATTGCCGGAACGGCATTTCTGTCCAAGGAACGAGGAGTGAATCCGAAGGGAGCAACGGGGGTCATGGTTCGCACGCTTTTACAATATTTACTCCATTTAAGCTCCTACGAAGAAGCACGTTCTGCAAATACAGTGGAAGGCTAGCCATTTCCAAATCGATTACAACTAAAAGCCGCGAGACCCTTATTACAAGGTCTTGCGGCTTTTCGCATAGATATAAGAATTCGTCTATTCTGCAGGGCAGCTATAATAACCTATAAGCGTTGTCCAATCTGTTCCAACGTTCCGGCTAGATGTTCTTTTTGGCTCTCATCTGGGAAGTGATAGATTGAATGCCATTCATGACCTTGTTACGCGCATCCTTGTTTCTGAGCAGGTAGGCTGCTCCAAGTGCTGCTGTAGTCCATAACGTCTTTTTGGTATTCATGTGTATTCCCTCCTTGGGTTGGTCTGGCTGTAGTTGCTTATTAGTAACATACCCGCATCCCAGGGATCCTAAACGAATCTGTTTGCATTGGCTGGTCAAGCCTTGGCCGAATGTTTGGTATCTACAGGTCCTCCGCTGCAGGAGAAAGGAGAATCGGATGAAGCGGCTGCGCAGGTCTTGCTTTTATCACAGCCGGCGCAAGCGCCCTGTTTGCCCTTCTGCACGTGACGGTAGATCATCCAACCGGAGTAACCAAATACAAGCGCTATAATTAATATATTAATAATCATTGCTGTTCCCCGCTTTCGCTCAAATTACTTTTGGTTAACCGAATTTTAAGACAATCCGAGTAAGCTGCCGCCTTGAAAAATGACCAGTGCAACAATATACGCCAGTGCAACGGAGTAACCTATGGAGAAAAAGGTCCATTTCCATGAAGCTGTTTCTTTCTTAATTACCCCCACAGTAGCCAGACAAGGAGTGTAGAGCAGAATAAAGGCCATAAAGCTGACCGAGCTGAGTGGTGTGAACACCTGCGAGATTTGCCCTTCCAGTCCTGCAGCATCCGGGGTATGGTAGATGATATTCATGGTGGATACCACCACCTCTTTGGCCAGAAAACCTGGAACGAGGGTGGAACCGGCCTGCCATGTGCCAAATCCAAGCGGATGCAGCAGCGGCGCAATCATTCCGCCAAACTTAGCCAGGAAACTGTTGTCCATGTCCACATTCAGTCCGGAAGGACCAGCGTAGGACATCAGCCAGATGATAACGGAACCGGCGAGAATAATCGTTCCGGCTTTGCGCAGAAATCCCTTACCCTTTTCCCAAGTGCTGCGTCCAAGGGTCTTCATTTGCGGCATCCGGTAAGGAGGCAGCTCAATGATGAAAACGGAAGATTCATTCTTGAACAGATATTTTGAGAACAATTTGCACAAAATAAGTGCGAACACCACGCCCAGCACATACATCGTAAGTACTACAGTGGCCTGCTGGGCGGGGAAGAATACTGCTGCGAACAATAGATATACCGGCAGCCGGGCGGAACAGGACATAAGTGGCATCAGGAGTGTGGTCAGCATGCGGTCTTTAGGCTGTTCGATACTGCGCGCGGCCATAATCGCAGGTACATTGCAGCCGAAGCCGATTATAAAAGGAATAAAGGCTTTACCGTTCAAGCCCATGCGTTCCATTGTACTGTCCATCAGCAGACAGACGCGAGCCATATAGCCGGAGTCCTCAAGAAAAGAAATCATCAGGAACAGAATGAAAATCTGCGGGACGAATACCACTACGCCACCAACCCCGCCAATGATTCCGTCTACGATAAGCGCATGTGTAAATCCTGATGCACCAATCGTCTGAAGCAGTGAATTTGCTCCATCGCTGAGCGGGCCGGAAATAAAGCCATCCACCATATCAGACAAAGGACCGCCGATCCAGTCAAAGGTTGTCTTGAACATGGCGTACATGAAGACGATGAACAGGGGGAGGCCAAGGAAACGGTGAGTCAGGACAGCATCCAGGCGTTCGGTCAAATTATGCGGTTTGATAAGTGTAGTATCTATTGCAGCTGCACATAGAGAACGGATAAAGTCCATACGGACTGAACGAATCCATTGAGGCAGCGTCAATGCAAGCTTGCGGCTCTGCAGTTCACTCTGACAGCTGTCGCAGATGGCCATAAGCCGTGAAGTATCTATACGTTTTTTGAGCAGTTCAAGAACCACCGGATTCTGCTCCATTAATTGAAGCGCAATCCAGCGCAGATTAGGCAGCCCCTGAATAGCCTGTAATTCTTTTTCAATAGAAGCGATGGCTTCCTCGGCTAATTCACCATAGTCCAGTTTGAAGGTTACCCGGGGAATAGCCGAGGTTTGCTCCAGAACACTGAGTACTTGTCCGCTGCCTTTGCCCGTTCTGGCAATCAGCGGGAGGACAGTAATACCAAGACGTGATTCCAGCACCTCAGGATTGACCGAGATGCCGCGTGCTTTGGCCACATCCATCATGTTGAGTCCCAGGACAGTAGGTTTGCCGTATTCCAGCAATTGAAGTGTGAGCAGCAGGTTCCGTTCAAGCTGGGAGGCGTCAACGATATTAATGAGGGCTTCCGGGGATTCCTCGATCAGATATTGCGTGGCCACACCCTCATCACGGGAGAGCGGGTGTAGTGAATATATGCCTGGAAGATCTATCAGCTTGCCGGCACCATTCTTCAGGCTTCCGACTTTTTTCTCTACCGTTACGCCTGCCCAGTTACCCACATATTCATAGGAAGAGGTCAATGTATTAAAAAGCGAGGTTTTACCGGTATTAGGATTCCCTACGAGAGCTATTGAACTCATGAGACGTTCACCTCGATCATGGAGGCTTCCTTCCGGCGGATGGCGAATAGTTGACCGTTACATTCTAGGGTAATGGGACCCAGAAAAGGCCCTTTTCCTTTCAGACGGATCATAACGCCTTCAGACACCCCGAGATCAGCCAAGCGGCGCCGCAAGATGGGATTCATGCCTTCAATTCTTTGGATGGAGCCCATGGAGCCCGGTTCTAAGCGCAGTAAGGAGCAGGATGTAGAAGCCATTTGTAATCCCCCCGAGAGAGATTGATAATCAATCTCAATTGTTTTCTTGTACTGTAGCATTTTAGGTGACATTTTACAGTGATATTTGTCATTGCGCAACCCTGGTGAAAAGGGTTATGCAAATAATCTGAAATTTCCTTTACAATTGTTTCTTTGCTCAGTATGATTGAACGATAATGACTGCATAGGAAGTTATCCTGGCAGGAAAATGAAGGTTATAGTTGAAGGGAGAACACAATGGTCAAGAGTAATCAGAGCAAAATTGTCGACTGCACCATCCGTGATGGCGGGCTGGTAAATAACTGGGATTTCAGTGTTGAATTTGTTCAAAATTTGTATGCCGGTCTGAATGAAGCCGGTGTTGATTATATGGAAATCGGTTATAAGAATTCGCCCAAACTGCTTAAGGGAGCTGAGGGGGCAGGGCCTTGGCGTTTTTTGAATGATGATTTTCTGAGAAAAGTTATCCCGCAGAAGGGTCATACCAAGCTCTCTGCACTTGTGGATATCGGACGGGTGGATGAGAATGATATTCTGCCCCGCAGTGAAAGTATGCTGGATCTGATCCGTGTAGCCTGCTACAGCAAAGATGTGGACAAAGCACTGCAGCTGGTGCAAACCTTTCATGATCTAGGTTATGAGACTACCATTAATATTATGGCATTGTCGAATGTTATGGAGAACGAATTGCTGGAGGCTTTTGAACAGATTCGCGAGAGCGTTGTAGATGTTGTATACATTGTAGATTCATACGGAAGCCTTGACCATAAAGACGTTCATTATCTGGTGGAGAAGTTCCAGACTCATCTGCCGAATAAGCGTTTGGGCGTACATACCCATAATAATCTGCAGCTGGCTTTCTCTAATACACTAGTAGCTGCCGAAAAAGGTGTAGAACTGCTGGATGCTTCCTGCTACGGGATGGGACGTGCTGCCGGCAACTGTCCAACCGAACTGCTGGTTACCCATTTGAAGAATACCAAATACACGCTCCGTCCTGTAATCGATATTGTTGAACGACTGATGATTCCTCTGCGCGAGAAGGAAGAATGGGGTTATATCATTCCGTACATGATTACGGGAACACTGGATGAGCATCCGCGTTCTGCAATGGCGCTGCGTGCATCTGAAGAGAAAGACAAAGCCGTTGAATTCTATGACAAGCTGACCACGCCTGAAGTGAATTTTGGAGACAAATAAAGGCTTCATAAGGAGCACTGAACTCTTCAACAGGGTGAAGTGCTTTTTATTTGTTTTATTTGTTTTATAAGAAGCTGAATGTAACTTTAAGGAGCTATCAAACCGATATTTATACATAGGACATAAATATATCCATTCACTTATTATAGATATCAATTTCAGACGCGAGGGACCTATGAGACAAGAAGAGAAAAAGACCATTCATGCGGCGATTATAGGGGCCGTACTGTTCCTTCTGATTCAAATTTTTCGGACGCCGCTTGGGAATATAGAAGATAAAGATATGCTCTCTGCACTCTATCTTATTATTGGCTGCTGCAATGTGGCCTTCGCATTTGCGATTTTTGCCCAGGGCTGGCTGTTCTTTGCTAATCGGCTATCCAAAGCAAGACTGCACACTTCTGCTCTTTTTTTGGGTGTCTGTATTTTAGATTTTTTGCACACGCTGAGTTTTGCAGGCATTCCTGCAGTATCTTCTTATATAAATGCAGAACAATCCCTATGGCTGCTCACCTTCTCCCGTTTAGCCAGTGCGCTGGGGATTTTATTCATTTTCAGCAGGGCAGATAAGCCGGTAGCGGCTGAAGAGAAGCATAAGGTATTCCGGGTATCCTTTGTGATGATCCTGGTGGCTTTGGCTGTATTTATTTTTGGCTACATGCTGACTCCGTGGATATCGGGTTATTCATGGGTCTCGGGACTTCAGCATTTGACGGATTTGGTTGTTCTTTTTGTATACCTGCTTGCGCTGGTGCTTATTGTATACCCCGGCAAAGCAGACAAGTCGGCTTCCTTTCTGATTATTATCCGCTCATTAATCTTTTTTGCTCTCGGACAGGTATTCTTTATGAATCCGCTGAGCGTAGGGAAAATGGATTACTTGTTTGGCATGCTTAGCAGTGGAGTCGCCTATTACCTTCTGTTGAAAGGAGTATACCGACTTACGATCGAAGAGCCTTTTCAAGAAAATGAGCAGGCTGAAGCCCGGATTAACTATTTGGCATACCACGATGACCTGACAGGACTGCCGAATAGACGCCGTCTTATGCAGCGGATGGAAGAAATCGTGATTCAAGGTGAACAGGATAAAAGCCGAGGATTCGCTGCATTAGTGATTATGAATATTAACCATTTTAAGAATATCAACGACTCTCTCGGCCATTATGCCGGGGATCTTTTGCTTCAACTGGTCTCGAAGCGCATTGGAAATAATGTGAGGTTGAATGAAGAACTGTACAGCATGGGGGCGGATGAATTTGCTTTTCTGATGTACGACCGGACTGGCGTAGAGAATTGCCTGATTCGGGCGGATGAACTTTTGAAGCTATTCGAAACGCCTGTACAGCTGGAATCAGGAGAATACCATATTTCTCTCAGTCTGGGCATGAGTATATACCCTGGTGACGGAGATACGGCAGAACAGCTGATTCAGAATGCAGATACTGCTGTGCACAATGCCAAGGACCAGGGGGTTGAAATCCGCCGGTACATACCTGCTATGCAGATGAAAGCGAAGGAACGTCTGAAGCTGGAGAATGATCTGCGCCGGGCACTGGAGCGGGACGAGTTCTATTTGGTTTATCAACCGCAAGTTCAGCTCGATTCGGAGGAAATTGTGGGCATGGAAGCACTGCTGCGATGGAATCATCCGAAGCGGGGACTGGTATCTCCCGTGGATTTCATTCCTATTGCCGAAGAGAGTGGACTAATTGTTCCAATCGGGGAATGGGTTCTAAAAACAGCATGCCTGCAGAATAAAAGCTGGCAGAACGCCGGATACCGGCCGATTTGCGTCTCGATTAACCTGTCCATGCGTCAATTTTTGCAGCCGAATCTGGCAGGTAAAATCGATGCCATTCTGAAGGAAATCGGGCTCGACCCGTGTTATGTTGATCTGGAGATTACAGAGAGTATGACGCTGGACAAAGAAACTGCATTCGATCAATTGAACCGTTTGAAGAGACTCGGAGTATTTATCAGTATTGATGATTTCGGGACCGGATACAGCTCCTTACATTATCTGAAGGATATGCCGATTGACCGGCTGAAGATCGACCGATCCTTCGTGTCAGAAGTTATGGAGGACAGCAATAACGCAGCTATCGTATCGACTATAACGTCTATGGCCCATCACTTAAAGCTGAAAGTAACAGCGGAAGGTGTGGAGAATAAGGAGCAGCTGCAATTCTTACGCCAGCAGCATTGCCATGAGGCGCAAGGTTACCTGTTCAGCAAACCGATTAAGGCTGCCGAATTCGAATTATTTTTTCTGAAGTCCTCGCTGGGAATGCCCTCTTAACAAGTAGGCGAATCCGAAGGGTTGCATTTTATTCTTGGGAATGATACAATATCTTTTGTCTTCACAACCCAATGCGGGTGTAGTTCAATGGTAGAACTTCAGCCTTCCAAGCTGATAGCGTGGGTTCGATTCCCATCACCCGCTCCAACTTTTAAATTTCGAAATCCTTGTTACGCAAGGGTTTTTTATTTGTGTATTTTTCGGTAAACGTTTGTCTGCTTCATACCGGTAGAGCAGAAAATAGGGCATATCAAAATAAAAAAGCCAGGGTCTCCGCGAAATGCTGGAAACCCTGGCTTTTAGCATACCCGGCTGGGCGCGCTTAGACGGTCTTCAGGAACTCGACAATGGTCAGCAGGCCTTTATCGAAGTTCTCGAGATTGAAGTGCTCATCCGGAGCGTGGAGGTTCTCGTCATCCAGACCAAAACCCATCAGCACCACCGGTGCTTTTAGAATGCGTGAGAAGCTTTCCATGATCGGTATGGACCCGCCGTCTTTAGTGAAGAGAGCGCGGGTGCCGTATACTTTGCCATAGGCATCAGCCGCCGTCTGCAGGATTGGATGGGAAGGGTCAATGTTGAATGCACGGGCTTTCTCCATCTGCTTCACCTTGACCTTCGCACCTGCCTGGATATTGGCAGTAAGGTGAGCTTCGACAGCATCCAGAATATGCTGGGGGTCCTGGTCGCCGACAAGGCGGCAGGTGATTTTGGCATGGGCTTCTTTAGGGATAACGGTCTTGCTGCCTTCACCCTGGAATCCGCCGTAGATACCATTCAGTTCAAGCGTTGGCCGGGCACCAACCCGCTCTACGAAGCTGAAGCCCTCTTCGCCATACAACTGCTCGAGGCCAAGACTTGCTCTGATTTTGTCTTCATCTACGCCTTGCTTGGCGAATTCTTCACGCAGCAGCGGAGATAGCTCAGGAACACCCTCATAGAAGCCCTCAACGGCGACACGGCCCTTGTCATCATGGAGCGAGCTTAATAAAGAGACCAGCGCATGGAGCGCATTCGGTACACCACCGCCGTATGAACCAGAGTGAAGATCGGTCAATGCTGTATTTACGGTGACTTCCAGCGAGCAGAGGCCGCGAAGGCCTGTGCAGATGGCAGGGCGTCCGCGTTCCAGCAGGGAGGTATCAGAGACCAGTACGGCATCCGCTGCCAGCTTGTCCTTACTGGCTTCCAGGAAAGGCGGGAGATTGACGCTGCCGATTTCTTCTTCACCTTCAATGCACAGCTTAATATTGACCGGCAGGGTGCCTTCCTGCTTCAGGATGGCTTCAATGGCTTTGATATGCATGAATACCTGGCCTTTATCATCGGTTGCTCCGCGCGCGTACAGCTTGCCGTCACGGATTTCCGGTTCAAATGGCGGTGTTGTCCATAGGTTAAGCGGATCGACTGGCTGCACATCATAGTGGCCGTAGACCAGAATGGTTGGTTTGCCGGGGGCATGAAGATAATCAGCATAGATTACAGGGTGGCCCGCAGTGGGATGAAGCTCAATATTCTCCAGCCCTGCGCGTTTTAGTGTGTCCAGAAGCCAGTGTGCTGCGGACAATACATCATCCTTGTGGGTAGAGAGGGCGGAAATGCTGGGGATTGTCAGCCATTCTTTCAATTCGTCAAGCTGAGCTTCACGCTCAGTCTGAAAATAAGCTTCGTAAGACATAGTGTATATGTACCTCCTTGGAGTTTCGCTGCGCAAAGCAGGCGGTGCAAGCCCTGAGCTTGAAGCTCAGGGCAACGCGCCGCAGTCTTTTTTTGGCAGTGTAATGCCTCCATTATACTGGAGAACTCGCGATGGATCAAAGGAATCGGAAATCCCTACCAGAGGATGGTTGCGGGAGTAACACCTTGAGGAAAAGTTTCTTCGGCTTGAGTCTTGTTTGTGTATAAGTCATACCAGGCATCGGCAATAAAACCCGGATCGGAAGCGGTGCCGGGCTTGATAAATGCGCCTATGGCCAGGTGCGCTACATAGATTCCCTTTGGAGCAAAGCGACTTAAAAACCGTTTGTACCAAATTTTTTGGCAATAGACAGGCCGAGTCCTGGCCCTGCACCTACGATCGCTATTGTTTTGGGCATTCTTTATCAGTTCCCTTCCGGTTGTTGATTACTTTCGGTAACCATGATAGACTGAATGAGCTTAAGCGGCAAGAAAGCACTATTACTTGCTTAAGTTACATGGAGGTAACCATTTTGGACCATACAATGAGTCATCGGCTGGAGGGTATCCGGCAGCTGCCAATGCTGGAAGAGTGCACGATTACACGGCAGATTCTAGACCGGGTTGGGGATAAATGGAGTGTGCTGATTATTGTCAATCTGGGGGTTGAATCCTTGCGGTTCAAAGAGCTTCAGCGGCGATCCGGCGGTATTTCCCAGCGCATGCTGACGCAGACGCTCCGCCATTTGGAGCGGGATGGACTGGTCTGGCGCAAAGCAACCCCTACGGTACCTATAACCGTTGAATACGGGCTTACGAAGCTTGGGGAATCCCTGCTGCAGCCACTAGCCTCTTTGGTGGAATGGGTGAACGGGAATCGTGGAGAAATAGCCAAAGCACGCAGCGGCTACGACAGTAGACATCAAGATACGGAATTGGCGGGTTATCCCGCTGTAGAATAGGCAGAACCTGCGCATGACGCGGAAACGATAGGAGCGGAATAAGAGAGTGCCACAGAATTCAAATACAACAACTTACATCTATACATATGCCTGCACCGGGGATGAGGAATCCTTATGCGGTATGGAGCTGCGGTGTCTATTTGGAAGGGAGATTCCGGCAGCGATTTTTGAGAGCGGGACTCGGGTTGATGTCAGCCGCAGCCCGTTTATCAAGGAACGGATTGACGTCATGTATGCCGGGGACAGCCTGGAGGAGATCTATAGCCAGACCGAGCAGGTAGAAGTGGAAGGGCAGTCATTCAAGGTGATTTTTGTGAAGACAAATGATTTGTCCCCGGCGGAAAAAATAGAGTATGACGAACGCAGAGTGATCGAGCGGGAAATCGGCCTGCGCATCGAGGGGGAAGCGGATGTTAATCACCCGCAGCTGGTGTATGGTATTGTCACGCTGGGCGGACGCTGGTACTTCGGAGCTTATCATAAGAATAAGGCAACGTGGTTCCGTCAGATGAAAAAACCGCGCAGCTACTCGATTGCCCTAAGCACCCGTGTAGCGCGGGCGGCTGTCAATATGGCAATTCCTCATCCTGCCGGTGTACGTGCTATAGACCCTTGCTGTGGCATTGGTACGGTAATGGTAGAGGCGCTGTCAATGGGTATTGATATCGTTGGCCGTGACATTAATCCTCAGATTGTTGCCGGTGCACGCACGAATATCGCCCATTTTGGGTTCAACAGCACCGTTACGCTGGGAGACATCGCGGACATTGAAGATCATTATGATGTAGCGATTGTAGATATGCCCTACAATTTATATTCGCGGATTACACCAGAAGAGCAGCTTGCGATCCTGGTCCATACCCGCCGCATTGCTGATCGGGTCGTCATTGTCGCCATTGAAGCGGTGGACGAGATGATAGCTGATGCAGGCTTCACTATTATCGACCGTTGTATAGCGAAGAAAGGTGCGTTCTCCCGGCATTTGATGCTTTGTGAGTAAAAGGCGATTTTATGCCGATATCTGAGGAAGGCGGTGCTGTTATGGAACAGAAATGGCTGATCTGGGCCAAGGAGATACAGGCGATTGCCCAGACTGGACTTACATATGCCAAGGATGTCTATGATATTGAACGTTACCAGGCCTTGCGGGAACTGAGCGTGGATATTCTCGCCAACTACACCTATGAGGGCAAAGAGAAGATTAGGCTCGCTTTTGCCAGTGAAGAGGGCTATACTACACCTAAAGTTGATGTGCGCGGCGTGATCTTCCGTGCGGATAAGATTCTGATGGTTCGTGAAAAGCTGGATGGCAACTGGGCACTTCCCGGCGGCTGGGCTGATATCGGACTTTCACCAAGTGAAGTCGTGGTCAAGGAAATTGCTGAGGAGTCAGGCTTTAAGGCTGAGGCAGTACGTCTGCTGGCAGTGCTGGACAAGAAGTTCCATCATCATCCTCCTGAGCCGTATCACGTCTACAAAATGTTTATCCTCTGCCGGATTACGGGCGGTGAAGCGTCTGAAGGCGTGGAGACGAGCGGTGTAGCCTTTTTTGGCGAGGACGAGCTGCCGGAGCTGTCGGAAGAACGGAATACAAAGGAACAGCTGCGAACGATGTTTCAATTTTTGCAGAATCCCGAAAAACCGGTCATTTTGGACTAGAACTATGCATATGATATATGAATAATTAAAATATAAGTTTTAATGGAGTAAAAAACTGGTTAATGATAATTATGTAAGCCTTTGCAAAAAAAATCCGCTGAGCCTTTATATCTAAAAAATCACCGATAATTTTACTTTTTGGGCCAGGCGGTCTACATTTTTTCCTCTACTGTGACGATAGATATTTTAGGAGGGGATCGCATGGAACAAGAAGAATTGAGACTTCCGCTTGCGCAGGAGAGCATGACACGTCCTGCAGAAGGCAACATTGCCAATGGCTTGGTATGGGGCGTCCTCATCAGCATTCCTTTATGGATTTCAGTTTTAGGCTGGGTTATGGGTTTTTTGCACTAGAGCTTACAGCAGGGCTACTACTTCCAACCAATTGCAACTATACAATGAAGGCTGCCTCTTCGTGAAGAAGAAGCAGCCTTTTTGAAATATAATCTATCTGTTTCACACTATAAATAATCCGTTTCCACTGGATTGGCTGATTGTGTTCAATGGCTGAAGACCAGTTCAAAATTCTCGCAGACTATCCGCATATTTGGATTAAAGGTCATACCATAAGCCTTCATCTCTCTAGAGAAATACGCTTCATGATGAAACCGCCATGATTCCAGGGTTCGGTCATCTTCCCCCTCGGAATAGGCAAATTCTGCAGTCACTTCGTGAAAGGGGATAATATCACATTTTGTGGTTGTGATTATTCCGCGCGGGGCACCTTGGCTGTCCAGCAGGATGGAATGCCCCCCGACAAAAGGCAGGGGCAATCCGCGTGCTTCATTCAGCTCATCGGCCAGCCGGGCATTGTCTCCAAATGACCAGGCACTGTCGTACAACGCTGCCGCTTCAGGATACAACTCCAGATAAGCATTCCAGTATTCATTGATTGCCGGGCTTTCCAGCATGATCTTCACCAGTTCCTTTCTATAATTATTGCTCGGTTTCGCTCATCCAGCAGGCATACAATTCATCCAGTTTCTCCTGTACGGCGTCCCGGATGAGCTGGAGCTCTGTGAGCTTGTGTGCATCGCTGGAGATCAGCGGGGCAAGCATTTCAGTATCGATAGAGCCAATCTGCACCTCCGTTTCGGCAATCATCTGCTCCCAGTATCCTGGAGGGCGTGACTTTCCGGAGGCTGCTGCAGAGGAAGAACTGCTGCGTCTGGCCTCGCCCTTCTCCATTGGCCTCGCCTCTGAAGCGATAGTTTTAGCGTCAGATGGGTTGCTGCTTGACCTTAGGGCAGGATACGGTTGTAGCTCCCCTTTACTACTGCTGTTCGAAGATAGCAAGCGTGCAGCCTTCTCTGCCTGCTTTTCCTTGAAATACTCGTAGTTCCCGGAGAAAGCGCTGAATCTTCCTTCCGCGATGGACCAGAGCTTTCCGAAGCAGCGGTTGATGAAATAACGGTCATGGGATACCGCCAGCACGGTGCCGGGATATTCCTCGAGTGCCTCTTCCAGCGCCTCGCGGGAATCGATATCCAGATGATTGGTGGGTTCATCCAGAATCAGCAGATTCGGACGGCGGTGCATCAGCACTGCGAACCGCAGCCGTGTCCATTCGCCCCCGGAGAGACTTGCGATACTCTTGAACACATCACTCCCGTAAAAGAGAAACCGCGCCAGCTGTCCACGGGCTTCGCCCTCCTCGAGACCTGCCTCCTCGCGGAAGTACCGCAGCACTGACAGTGTTCCGTCTTCGGGAACAGCTTCCTGTGCCAGATAGCCGACAACCGCTCTGGAGGCTAATGTGCAGCTTCCCTCGTCTGGCAGTTCCTGGCCCAGAATGATCCGAAGCAGCGTACTTTTGCCTGCGCCGTTGCCGCCGATGAGTGCAGTGGTCTCACCATACCGCAGAACTTCACTGGCTTTGGAGAAGAGGGTGCGGTCTCCGTAGCTTTTGCCAATCCGGTCAAGAATGACAACCTGATTACCGGTACGGTCCTCTTGCTGGAGCTGCAAATCCATAGCTTTGCGGTCCAGAATTGGACGTTTGACCTTTACCATCCGGTCTAGTGCCTTCTGCATTGAAGCAGCCCGGCGGTGGAAGGAAGGATTCGGCGGGTTAGAGCGGTTGCCCCATTCAATCAGCCGTTTGATGCTCTCCTGCATCTGCTTGATTTTCTTTTGCTGCTCCTGGTAGTCGGCGAATTGCCGCAGCAGCCGGGCTTCCTTTTCGATCTGGTAGCCGCTGTAATTGGTATGGAATGTGTAGGCTTCACCGTCTTCGAGCTCAATCACTTTTTTCACTACAGCATCGAGGAAGTAGCGGTCATGGGAGATAGCTACTACTGTTCCGTCGTAATCCTGCAGGAACTGCTCCAGCCATTCGATGGCTTCCATATCCAGATGGTTCGTCGGCTCATCCAGCAGCAGAATATCCGGACGGCGCAGCAGCAGCTCCGCCAGGCCGACTTTGGTCTTCTCGCCGCCGGAGAGGGAAGAGAAGCGGCGGTCATACTGTCCGGCACTGATGCCGAGGCCTGTGGCTACACGCTGGATAGAGGATTCAATATCATAGCCTCCAGCGGCTTCGAATTTCTCCTGAAGCGTACCGTATTCCTTAAGCAGCCGATTCCAGCTCTGCTCGCTTGCGGCAGCATCCGGTACAGACATTTCCAGCTCGAGCTCCCTTAGGCGTGCCTGCCACTTCAGTGGTTCAGCAAAGCTCCGCTGAAGGACTGCATATACAGTTTCTTCGTCATTCACTTCCTGAATTTGGGCCAGTAATCCAACGATACTGCCTTTACGAATGGATATTTGCCCCTGATCGGGACGTTCCTCGCCGCTGAGCAGATGGAAAAGTGTGGTTTTGCCGCAGCCGTTGCGGCCGATCAAGCCGATTTTTTCGCCTTGGCGTATATCAAAGGTAACATCGCTCAGCACAAGCTGGGCACCGTGGTATTTTTGGACATTTTGACTTGAGATGATCATAGGTATTCTCCTTTTATAGGAATGCCCTATCGCTGCTCTGGTCCCATCTTCAAAAAAAGACCGCAGGGAAATTTCCCCGCGGCCTTGATCGTTCTCCGGTTTTATAGCGTCCGTTGAAGCGTAGGCAGGAAAGGCATTTCACAATGTTGTAGTGTTATTGAATTCTTGTAAATGGACAGACTTCTCCCGTTGTCGGCATTTACATGAACGATGCCAGCCATAATATAATCTAGCCGGCTAATAACACCATTGGTCCGATTGTGATCCATTCCTCCTACACCTCCTTCATACAAATTTAGGAATAGTGTAACCAATATCGGCTGAATATGCAAGAGCAAAAGTAGAGCGCCTGTGCATATCTGATGGAATTCTTAAGTAGTATGAGTATATGGCAGAGGGAGATTTGCCAAATCAAACTAGGAAACGGGGACTTGGCGATGGCGATTTTTAACGGATTGCTGGGCAATGCCACCCAGGTGGCGCTGACGGATGTTCAGCGGGAATACGCGCAGATTCTTGCACCTCAGGAAAACATTGAGCGGGCCTATAAATTAGTCAGAGATATGTTCATATTTACGGATAAACGGCTGATTCTCGTGGATAAGCAGGGGGTAACCGGCAAAAAGACAGAATATCATTCGATCCCTTACAAAAGCATATCGCATTACTCGGTGGAGACGGCCGGTCACTTTGATCTGGATGCGGAGCTATGCTTGTATGTCTCGGGAAGCGCAGTACCGCTGAAGAAGACCTTCAACAAATCGGTGAATATTTATGAGGTTCAGGCGGTGCTGTCCCAGTATATTTTAAAGTAAGCTCAGGGTGGCAAGGCTGCTAAACCGTATAACGGAGCACCAGTCCGCCATAGGCAAATGCAGCCAGGATCACCAGCGCGGGATGCAGTTTAAGCTTCTGTATCGCCCAAAAGGCGATTGCGGCAATGATCAGCGTCTGCCAGATGCCGATAGATTCGGCGGGTCCCTTGGCCATTTTCAAGGTAAGCATAATCATCATAATAGCAATTACTGGCTGTACAAGCAGGGTCATGCCTTTCACTACGGGCGACTGCTTGTATTTTTGCATAACGCCCAGCAGAATGATCAGTGACGCCGCCGAAGGAACTACAGTAGCGATTAGCGCTGCAGTCATCCCGAGCCACCCGTAGACATCATAACCAACGAAAACAGCGATTTTGGTGGCGATCGGACCGGGCAGCGCATTGCCAAGTGCCAGCATATTTGAGAACTCCTGATCGGTAAGCCAGCCATAGTGCGGCACAATTTCCTCATACATCAGCGGGATGGAGGAGGGTCCGCCGCCATACCCTAGCAGATTAGCCATAAAAAAGCCGTAAATCAGTTTTAGCCATTCCATTTAGGCGGTCCCTCCTTTTTGTTTTTTTGCAAGTACCCGGTAGTGAATGGTTCCATATCCGAGGAACAACACGATCACAATCGCCGGATGGATATGCAGCACTTCAAGCAGCACCAGGGCGAGCAGCAGAAAAGCGGCGCCGATCCGCTTGCCCAGGCCTTTAAAGGCTTTTTGGGCAAATTCGTAAGCCATGAGTCCCAGCATCACCGCGATGACAGGCGAAACGGCGGCGATCATTCCGCCTACTATCTTGGAACCGCTCAAATAGTTGACTGCGGAGAGGAGGGCGATCATGGCGATCCCGCTCGGGAGAATATGCGCCAGCACAGAGAGGAATGCACCTCTGACTCCCATCAGTTTATAGCCCAGATAGGCGGCCATCTTGGTGGCGATAGGGCCCGGCAGCGCATTCGCGATAGCCAGCGTTTCTCCGAATTCATCATCTGTCAGCCACCCGTAACGGGTCACGGCATCATGGCGGATTAAGGGAATCACGGAGGGCCCGCCGCCGTAACCGAGTATGCCCGTCCTGCACATAGCTACAGCGAGCTGTATATATGGGTTGTCTTTGTTGTTCACGTGACACCTCCTAGTACATTTGGCGAGCGTTCCCAAAGTTGGCTTCATTTTATACATAGCGGGTAACACAAGTGCAGACGAATCAGTTGGCTGGGTTGGCAGCTGCGTTGATTGCATTTGCCCCATACTCACCTCGGAAGCGATAGTCTGTTTTTTGGGTTTATTTTGAGCTTATTCTATACAATTGATCGGTTCCCAGCTACCTGAAGGAAGGCGGTTCCACGAAACTTTGTGCACAGCTCACAAAAAACAGGAGCGGCCCGTGCGTTTTCTTTTGCCCGGATTGACAAAGGTTTTTGCGGTGCTGTTAAATGACACTAACTTGAACGACAGGAATGGGAGATGGGTAGCATGACGACAGGTCCTGTAATCGGCACAAAAACGATGGTGGTCAGCCCCCATTATCTGGCTTCTGCCGCCGGAGCGCGAATTCTACAAAACGGCGGCAACGCCTTTGATGCGGCGGTAGCGGTCAGCGCAACGCTTGCTGTGGTCTATCCGCATATGACGGGACTGGGCGGCGATGCTTTTTGGCTCACTTACAGCGCCGGTGAAGGGCGCGTCCGGGCTTACAACGGCAGCGGACGTTCCGGCTACGGCGTCCGCAGAGACTGTTACGCCGGCGCGAATGCGATTCCGAGACGCGGGGTGCGCAGTGCCATTACGGTACCCGGAATGGCGGACAGCTGGTCAGCCGTCCAGCGTGAGTATGGACGCCTGACCCTGGGGGAGGTGCTGGAGCCGGCGATCGGCTACGCCGCGGGCGGTTTTCCGATGTCGCCGGACCAGTACGGCAACAGCATGCTGGCAGGAGCGGCGTTGTCCCCGGCGGCGTCCGCGATCTATCTTCCCGGCGGTACGGTTCAGGCAGCCGGAAGCAGGTTTGTGCAGAAGCAGCTGGCTGCGACGCTGCGGGTCCTGGCAGAGGGGGGCAGGGACGCGTTTTATAAGGGAAAGATTGCCGATGATATAAGTCAATATATGCGGGCTTCCGGCGGGTATCTCACCCGGGAGGATTTTGCCGCTCATGAGGGGAACTGGGACGAGCCTATATCTACGGATTATCGTGGCCACACAGTCTATCAGGTTCCGCCAAACTCTCAAGGGTTCACAGCGCTGATGGCGCTGAATATCCTAGAACACTACAATTTTGGAGACATCCCGCATGGCTCCTATGAATATTACCACTTTCTGGTAGAGGCCTTGAAGCTGAGCTTCCGCGACCGGGACCGGGTACTCACGGATCCGGCATTCAGCCGGATTCCACTGGAGCAGCTGCTGGATAAGCGGTATGCAGAGCAATTGGCGGCTTCGATTTCACCTGCGAAGGCAGCAGCGCTTGGCAGTGAGCCGGTGGGCCGGGATACCGCCTTTGCGGCGGTAGTAGATGATGAAGGAAACGCGGTTTCCTTTATCCAAAGTCTGTACTTTGAGTTTGGCTCAGGCGTCGTTGCTGGCGACACGGGGATTCTGCTGCAGAACAGGGGCTCATTTTTCTCGCTGGACCCCGGGCACATCAATACGCTGGAGCCGCATAAGCGAACGTTTCACACGCTGATGCCGGCGATGGCCTGCCGTGACGGCAAGCCGGCCTATCTCTATGGCACCCAGGGCGGGGAAGGCCAGCCGCAGACGCAGAGTCTGCTTCTGACCCGTATGCTGCATTACGGGATGGACCCCCAGGCGGCTGTGAACGCACCGCGTTTTGTGTGGGGCAGAACCTGGGGTGAGCCCACCCAGGAGCTGAAGGTGGAGGGTAGAGTGGCACCCGCAGTGCTAAGCCAGCTATCCGAAGCCGGCCATCTGGTGCGCACCGTGGGGGGCTATGATGGAATTGTGGGGCATGCCCATGCGATTGCTATCGATGACAACGGCTATCGCAGCGGAGGAACAGATCCTCGCTGCGATGGGTCCGCTATTGGCTGGTAGGCCGGGGGTAGGATGGATTTCTGTTCAAAGTAGAGCCTGTTGCACTTTGTACAGTAACGTAGACTTGAAGCTTGATGAACGTAGTGAAGCTCCTTGAAACTTAAGCGAAGTGGAAAAAGAAAGGTGAACTAAATTGGCTGTAACCCGGGCTACAGAAGGAGTTAATGGGATTTTGTACACCTAATTCAAGGATGTTCACCCCAAACGGCCGCTGTCAGGAGAATTAGTTATCCTTTCTTTTTCTCACATAGGATCTTCAATTAGCCGAAGGAGTTGGATTAGTGATCCTTTTTCCACTAAGGATAACGCCCCCTTCATCAAGGTTTCCAAGTTCAATCTGTAGAGGCTAGGGACTAAACGTTAGAGGTTTGAAGCGAGAGGCTTACATGTCAGATAGATATAGCCCGGGTTGTCCGGGAGGAGAGGAGAGGAACTGATGGGCCTGGATAATCAGAATGGAGCATTTATAGACCCGGAGCTTGAGGTAACGGGTTCGGTAAGCGGCAAGCTGTCTGGACTTAGCTTTGCTGTAAAAGATGTATTTGCAGTGGCTGGGCATCGTTCTTCTGCCGGCAATCCGGATTGGCTGCGGAGCCATCCGCCGTCAGCTGCCCATGCGTCAGCCGTCCGCAGGCTGCTGCAGTCTGGGGCTAGCCTACGGGGGGCCACGCATACCGATGAGCTGATGTACAGCCTCGGCGGAGAGAATTACCACTATGGAACACCGGTCAATCCGCGTGCCGAAGGCCGTATCCCTGGCGGCTCTTCCAGTGGTTCGGCGGTGGCGGTAGCCTCAGGTTATGCGGATTTTGCCCTGGGAACAGATACGGGCGGTTCCATTCGCGTGCCTTCGGCGTACTGCGGCGTGTACGGCTTCCGCCCGACGCATGGTGCGGTGGAGATGGAAGGCGTGATTCCGCTCGCGCCGGGCTTCGACACCGTAGGCTGGATCGCCGACAGCCCGGAGTTGCTTCAGCGGGCGGGTGAGGTCCTGCTCGGAGCAGCGGCTCCGGGCAGCGGGGAAGGCAAGATGGACATGCTCCACATCGTGCCGGAGGCTTGGGCACTGGCCGGTGCGGACAGCGCAGCCAGCCTGAAGCAAGGCCTGCGCCAGCTGCAGGCCGGTGCGGGACGGTCCGGCGTGACGGAGATCGCGCCGGAGGGACTGAAGACATGGATGAATATCTTCAGGGAACTGCAGGGCGCCGAGATATGGGCGACCCACGGGGCATGGATAGAGCATGCGCAGCCGCTCTTCGGCCCGGATGTTGCCGCCCGCTTCGCGTGGGCGGCAGGCCTGGCCGGGCAGGATCACAGCCGCGCACAGGCGATGCGCGCGGAGATAGCAGCCCGGCTGCGGCAATTGCTTGGAGAGGACGGTTGTATCGTCCTCCCGACCGTGCCCGGCCCCGCACCGCTGCGCGGCGGGGATCTGGCGCAGCTGGAGCAGAACCGCAGCGGTGCGATGATGCTCAGCTGTATCGCCGGCTTAGCCGGATTGCCGCAAGTGACGCTGCCGGTGCCGGGACCCGGCAGCCCGCCGCTGGGCTTATCCGTGATAGGCGGTCATGGTCAGGATCTGCAGCTGCTCTCATGGGTCCGGCGTATGTGGAAATGAACAGTTCTTTGAAGATGGCAGAACTCCTGGTTCGCATACCCTGCGAATCGGGAGTTTTCTTATTGTCAGGAGTTTAGCGGATGAGACAAGGAGGGGGATGTTCGGTGAACAAGTATGGGCATTCCCTTGGTTTCCTATGAATAATCAGAAATGGATGCCTTCCTTACTTAAGGGAGGTTTTTTCTGTGTTATTTAGGCTTTCTGTTATGAGTCTGATCGTTAAAATTGTGTGATATGTGTTATATTATCTTACATAATAATCGAATATCTGCATTTTCCTCTTTCCATCATAGGTCTCTTTATCTATAATGTTACATAACATAACATTTAGAGCGAGGGGATTTCCAATGCATGATTTTAAAATAAGGAGGGGTGGCCATGCAACTTACGGTCGAAGAAGCGTTGTCCATTTATCCTTTGTCCGAAGCGAGGCTGATTGCTGGCTCGAAGGGCAAACACCGGATTATCAAATCAATCAATGTGATGGATGCCCCGGATATTTCCGATTGGATCAAAGAAGGGGAAATGCTGCTTACGACAGCTTATCTAATTAAGGACAGTCTGGAGGATGCATCGGCGTTACTTCAGACCTTGAACCGTCGCGGCTCTGCGGGTCTTGGCATCAAGCTGGGCCGATTCTGGGACGCAGTCCCGGAGAAGCTGATTGCTGAAGCGGAGACGCTGAATTTTCCGCTGATTGAGCTGCCGTTCCAGTTTACCTTCTCCGACCAGATGAACGGACTGTTCCGTGCTGAGCTTACGCGCAGCACCAGTGTGCTTCAGAGCATCATGGATAAGCAGCGTAAGCTAATGCGTTTCGCCCTGCGGTCCGGGCGCAGCCGCCCGCTGTTCGAATCGGTATCGGAAGTAATTGAGACTCCGCTGGCTGTCATCAGCGCCCGTGGAGATGTGGTGTTCAATAATTCGGACAACGCAGCGCCGCAGCTGCTGGAAGGCTGGCCTTGGCAGAGCCGGAACCAGCGCTTCCGCATCGGTGACAAAACCGGGTTCCGGATCCCCTTGCTGCAGGGCGACAAGTGCTCCGGTTATCTTTTATACTGCTCCATTGACCCTTTATTGCTGCCTGTGGAAGAAAGCTTGTTTGTTCAGGGGGGCGAGCTGATATCCTACCATATCCATTCCGGTTATGAAGATTATTTCGAGCATGCTGAGCACAGGGAGTTCAGTGGACTCTTACGGCGCTTCCTAAGCGGCGGAATGTCCGGCGGTGAAATGGCCAAGGCTGCTGCCAAACTGGAGGTGGAACTGCTGCAGGCTCCGTTTCAATTGATGCTTACCGATACTGCCGTTTCAGGAGAAGCGCGCCTCGGAGAACTGCTTCGCTTAAAGGAAGAATATCTGGAGCAGCCGGAGCTGCATGAGCTGAATGGCATCCATGTGATGATAGATGACGGCTTGTTATCGCTGTATCCGGCGGGTCCGCACAGCCCGGAACAATTTCGGGAATGGGTCAACGCCTGTTTCGATAATTTGAAATTCGACAAAGGCTTCTATCCCCGTGCTGCACTCAGCAGCTCCAAGGTGAAGCCGGAAGGGCTGAAGGAAGCATTTGCTGAGATCAAGGAATGTATGGGGATGTCCCGGCACTGGGGAGGGTACGGAAATGTTGTGCATTACCGTCAGCTTGAACTGAACCTGCTGCTGCGCCAGATACCGGCTGAAACCATGGAGAAATACTGCGGCAGCAGTCTGCGCAACCTTCAGAGCCGGGAACCCGAGTATGTGAGGGAAATGCTGCATACCCTGGAGGTCTATCTGGAGAATGACGGACATGTGAATGAGACCGCAAAAAAGCTGTTTATTCACCGCAACACTGCCACCTACCGGATTGAGAAGCTTAGCGAACTGCTGGATGTTGATTTCAAAAAGATCAATGATCTCATGCGCCTCAAGCTTGTGTTTCTTTTCCGCAGCATGTTAGAGCAAGATTGAAGGATTCCCCGAGGAGATTTCAAACAGGTGATACATATACCGACCTGATACATCAAGAAATGACATGAAAATCACTGATTTTAATTTTTGTGTTATGAAATATCACATATTTTAAAGTTGGTCGAGGAATTATAGTGCGTTTGGCACAAAAAAAACATCAGTTCTTATAAAACGGCACAAACGTATGTTATATAAATTTACGCGGACGCTGTGTCTCAGTATAGTAGAGATACATTAATGGCTTGAGCTATTATGAGAGATTTACTGGAGGAGGAGAATTATGAAAAAAAGGGGTCAAGCGGTTACTTTCAGCTTCGTATTAATGTTCCTGTTGGCGGTGGTTTTGGCAGGGTGTGGAAGCAACAATAACTCCGGCAACAAAGCCAGCAGCACGGAAGCGCCGACAGCATCGAATGCGGGCACAACAACAGAGGCGGCGGCAACAACAGAGCCGGCAGCGAAGAAGCCGACGGTTGCCTTTGTCTACATTGGACCTCCGGGTGACGGCGGATATACCTACCAGCATGATCAGGGCCGTCAATATATGGAGAAGGAGCTCGGCATTAAAGCGGACACTGTAGAAAATGTTCCGGAGAGCGCCGATGCCGAACGCATCATCACCGAGCTTGCCCAGAGTCATGACATCGTATTTACAACGAGCTTCGGATATATGGACTATACCCTTAACGTAGCCAATAAATTTCCAAACGTGAAATTCATGCATGCTTCCGGCTACAAAACAGCCGCTAACATGGGAACCTATTTCGGCAAAAACTATCAAGGCAGCTACCTGGCGGGCATTGCAGCCGGCAAAATGACCAAGAAAAATCACCTTGGATATGTAGGAGCCTTCCCGATCAGTGAGGTTATCTATAACCTCAACGCCTTTACACTGGGCGCACAGAGTGTCAACCCGGATATCAAGGTGGATGTGGTTTGGACGAATACCTGGTATGATCCTGCAACGGAACGCCAGGCGGCAATCAGTCTTTTGGATAAAGGCGCAGATGTACTGCTCGCTTACCAGGACTCCCCTGCAACCCTGCAGGCTGCAGCAGAACGCGGTGCTTTTGCCGGGGGGAATGACTCCGACATGGGAAAATATGCTCCGGATAATTATCTGACCAACCCTGTATGGAACTGGGGACCTTATTATGTGAAGGCTGTTCAGTCCGTAATGGACGGTACCTGGAAGAACGAACAGTATTCCGGGGATATGGCTGACGGTATGATCGACATTGCGCCATTCGGCAGCAAAGTTCCGGATGATGTGAAGAAGCTTGTAGAAGATGCCAAGGCCAAAATCATCAGCGGAGAGCTGGATGTATTCACCGGCCCTATCACTGACAACCAAGGCAAGATTCAGGTACAGGAAGGCCAAAAGCTGACCCTTGAAGAAGTTCTGTCCATGAATTGGCTGGCCAAAGGCATTGAAGGCACCATCCCGAAATAAGCGCTGCAACCAAGTGAATAATGCAAGGCCTTATGGGTGGGGCGGGTTCCGAACAGCGGAGCCTTCTCCACCCGTACTACAACTATAAGGAAAGGAGCGTCCCATCATGCAGGACCCTTCGGTTGAGATGCGCGGGATTGTGAAGAAATTCGGTTCTGTAACGGCAAGCGATCAAGTCGATTTTTCGGCAAATGCGGGTGAGATTCACGCGCTGCTTGGTGAGAACGGAGCAGGTAAAAGCACGGTCATGAGTATGCTCTCAGGGGTATACAGAGCGGATGAAGGCGAGATTCTCGTTCACGGCCAGCCGGCCAGAATCCGTTCCCCCAAAGATGCTGCACTCCTTGGTGTCGGCATGGTATTTCAAAACTTCAGACTGGTGCAAAGTCTCACGGCAGCGGAGAATATCGTGCTTGGCGAAAAGTCGTCTTTCTGGCGTGGCAGCCAATGGGTTAAGAATAAACACAGGGAAATTGAAGGTCTGGCGGAGCGGTTCGGGCTTAAATTCCCGGTGGACCGTCCAATCTGGCAGCTGTCCGTCGGCGAGCAGCAGCGTGTGGAGATCGTCAAGACGCTCTACCGAGGCGCAGATATCATCATTCTGGATGAACCCACCTCGGTGCTGACTCCCGGTGAGGCGGAGCAGCTGTTTGCGACCCTGCAGGTCATGAAGCAGGCTGGCAAGACGGTCATCATGACTACACATAAAATGAAGGAGGTTATGGCCTCCTCTGACCGTATCTCTGTCATGCGCAAAGGGAAAATGATTGCAACACTGGCCACAGCAGAGACGGATGAACTGGAGCTGGCCCGTCTGATGGTTGGACGTGAGGTTGAAATTACCCGCCAGGAGCGCGAAGCCTCCGTTGGGGAACCTCTGCTGGTGGTCGATAATCTGGAGGTCATTGCCGATCACGGCCGCAAGGCGCTGGACGGCTTGTCCCTCAAGGTATGCGAAGGTGAGATTGTAGGGGTTGCGGGGGTTGCCGGCAATGGACAGAAAGAACTGGCAGAAGTACTGACGGGGCTACGTACCTGGAAGAACGGCGACATCGAGTTTGATGGCAAGACGGTAAAATCGGCTTCGGTTCGCGGCGCTATTGATTCGGGCATCTCCCATGTGCCGGAGAACCGGATGAAGAGCGGCCTGGCCGGACGTCTAGGCTCTGTAGATAATCTGCTGTTCAAGTCTTACCGCAGTGACGAACACTCCAAATTCGGATTCCTGAAGGCGGCTAAAAACCGTTCCTGGTCGCAGGCACTGGTCGAACGCTTCAATGTCAAAACGCCAGAGCTGGATACCCCGGTACAGCAGTTGTCAGGCGGCAACCAGCAGAAGCTGTTATTCGCCCGTGAGGTGAGCCACCAGCCGAAGCTGATGGTTGCGGTCCATCCTACGCAGGGGCTGGATGTAGGCGCTACTGCCGGAGTGCATGATTTATTGATGGAGCTGCGCAGTACGGGCAGCGGAGTGCTGCTGATATCCGAGGATCTGGATGAACTGCTTCAGTTGTCTGACCGGATTCTGGTGATGTACAACGGTTCGATCATAGGTGAGAGTGATCATGAGCATGCGGACCGGGAGAACATTGGCCTGCTCATGGCCGGAATCCGGAACAAGGAGGCAAGCGCCATATGAGTCCCAAAAATACAATTGACACCGTACTGATGAACTCCGTTCCGGCCAAACCCGGCAAATGGTTCCCCATGCGTCTGGAGTATGACGCAAGCCGTACGCGCTCCCCCTGGTGGTCACCGGTTCTGTCTATTATTCTGGCGCTTCTGCTCTGTGCGGTGTTCATCGCAGCCAACGACATGAGCCCGGTTACTGTATACGAAAAAATGTTCCGCGGAGCCTTCGGCACCTCCTATGGCTTCACGGAAACCATGGTTAAAGCGATACCGTTACTGCTGTGCGGACTCGGGATTGCTGTTGCATACCGCATTTCAGTATGGAATATCGGCGCAGAGGGACAGCTTACCGTCGGGGCAATGGCCGCTACTGCGGTAACCATCTATTTTCCCGATTTGCCTTCCTTCTGGTCTATTACACTGATGCTGGTATTCGGAACAGCCGCCGGAGCTCTCTGGGGACTCATGACTGCGATTCCGCGGACCCATTTCGGTGTCAATGAGCTGATTACCTCTCTGATGCTGAATTATGTCGCACTGCTTGCGCTGGATTATGTAGTGTTTGGTCCATGGAAAGACCCTAAGGGCTTCAACTTCCCGGGTTCACCGATGTTCACTGCTGCCCAGTCGCTTCCGGTGCTGGGAACCACGAGACTGCATATCGGGCTGATCTTTGGTCTGGTGGCGGTAGCCATCTATTACCTGATGATCAAATTCACCCGCTGGGGTTATGAGCTGCGGCTGATCGGTGCCAATCCGACCGCTGCGCGTTATGCAGGAATTCACATCAAGAAGCATATTATTATTGTCATGCTGATCAGCGGCGGTCTGGCCGGTATTGCAGGCATGGCGGAGGTGTCCGGGGTCACACATAAGCTAATGCAGGGAATCTCACCGGGTTACGGCTATACCGCAATTATTGTCGCCTGGCTTGCCAAGTTGAATCCGCTTGGTCTGATCGTCACTTCGATCCTGTTCGGCGGCCTTATAGTCGGCGGCTACAGCGTGCAAACCATTGGACTGCCTTCGTCCATTTCGGAAATGCTGCAGGGTGCAATCCTGTTTTTCCTGATCGCCGGTGATATGATCCACCGTTTCCGCATCCGCCGGAGCGCATAGCAGCATCCTCTTAGAGAAGGGAGTTTATCCATGGATTTCACTACACAGTTACTAATAGCTGCCATATCGGCCGGAACACCACTGCTGCTGGCTACACTTGGAGGTATCCTGAATGAACGGGCAGGTATTATCCAGCTTGGGGCGGAGGGATTGATGCTGATGGGGGCGGTCACTACTTGTATCGTCTATATCCGCACAGAAAATTTGCTGCTGGCTCTCCTAGCGGCCATGGCTATCACTGCTGTACTTGGCATCGTGCATTCCTTCCTGTGTGTTACACTGCGCGCCAACCAGACCATGTCCGGCCTGGCGATGACCCTGTTCGGCAGTGGCCTAAGTGCTTATCTGGGCAAGTCCATCAGTGGGATTCCGCTGCCGGGTCCTTCGCCCAAGCTGGATCTGAGCTGGGTCAAGCCGATTCCGGTGGTCGGTGATATCTTCGGCCGGATGGATGTTCTGACCTGGTTCAGCCTGCTGCTGGTGCTTGCGCTGCATCTGCTGATTCACCACACCTCCTGGGGGCTGCATTTGCGGGCTGTTGGAGACAGCCCGGCGACAGCTGACGTTATGGGCATCCGCGTACAGCTGATCCGTTACAGCTATGTCACTGCCGGGACGGTGCTGATTGGCCTTGCGGGTGCCGACATGGTGCTGTCCTACGCACCTACATGGAATGAAGGGCTTACGGCAGGCCGGGGCTGGATCGCCGTCGGTCTGGTGATTTTCGCCAGATGGAATCCGCTTCGCGCATTGTTCTGTGCCTATTTATTCGGAGCGCTTGATTCACTCGGATTTCGCATGCAGTTGCTCGGCAGTACGATTCCACCCTATTTCCTCAAGATGATTCCATACGTTGTAACGATTCTGGTGCTTATGTACCTCGGATACCGCAACCGCAACAAGCCCTCCGGCACACCGGAATCACTGGGAACACCGTACGTTCGGGAGCAGCGTTTCTGAATGTATAAATATGCGGCGATTAAGCTATGAAACGTACCTTGAAGAAGTTAAAATTAAAAACAATCGGGAATGAGTTAACTAGAGAAAGAAGGAAAGCCTGTGACGACGACACCGCCTATATTTCTGACACTGGAAGATATAAACCGTATGAGCAAAGCGGAATTTGTAGTGAATCTTGGAGGAATCTTCGAACATTCGCCTTGGGTAGCGGAGGGTACTTATGCGCATATTCCGTTTCACTCCACCGCAGAATTGCACAAGGTTATGGTGCATACGGCGCGGAATGCGGAGCAAGGACAGGTAGAGGAACTTTTGCGTGCACATCCGGATCTGGCGACACGGCTGCAGGTCAGTCCGTTATCGGCAGCGGAGCAGCAGGGGGCTGGATTGGACCGCCTGACTCCGGAGGAATTCACCAAGCTTACAGCGCTGAATGCTGCATATACGGATAAATTTCGCTTCCCCTTTATCCTGGCTGTGCGCGGCAAGAATAAGGATGATATCATTCAGTCTATTGAAGCACGTGTGAACCGGACACTGGAGGAAGAGCGGGAGCAGGCGTTTGCCGAGATCGGCAAAATCACCGCTTTCCGGCTGAATGATCTGATCCAGGAGAAGGCTCCAGAGCTATAAAGCGAGAGTGAATTGGAACAGAAGATATAGGACCAATAGAACCAGCGGAGGTGCTCTACCATGACTGGAGCGGGGATAGTAGGTATAGCAAGTGAGTTGGGGAATGCAGGAAGCAGACTTGGGGCTGCTGATGACTTGGAAATGAATGCGGGAACGGTTCAGCAGTCTGTGAGCATCCGCTTGATAGATAGACATAGCTGGAAAAGAGGGCCAGGAGCATGAGCGGGCGTCTGACAACACATGTACTGGATCTGTCACGTGGATTGCCGGCCGCGGGGATGAAACTGCAACTTTGGAGCCTTGCGGAAGGCTCAGGCAAGCTGTTGCGTGAGGCAACTACAAACCATGACGGCAGGCTGGATGCTCCGCTGCTGGAAGGTGTGGAACTAGTCCCGGGCTGCTATGAGCTGCTGTTCATGGCTGGAGATTACTTTCGAGCTAGTGGACTGGAAGGGCTTTTTTTCCTGGAACAGGTTCCGATCCGGTTCAATATCACAAATACGGCAGACCATTACCACGTTCCGCTGCTTGTTGCTCCTGGTGGCTACAGTACATACCGGGGGAGCTAAATAGAGCAAGAGTAAATGACCGGAGGTGACCCATTCATGGAGGAATCATACGAGCTTATTATCAGAAATGGAGATGTCGTGCTGCCCGGAGAAGTGCGGAAGCTGGATGTTGGGGTTAAGGACGGAAAGATCGCTGCACTGGGCCAGGGACTTCGGGCGGCGGCTGAAACCACGGTCATTGATGCGGAGGGGCACTATGTACTGCCGGGAATGATCGATATGCATGTGCACTTTAATGAACCGGCGTTTGGCCACTGGGAAGGATTTCGTTCCGGTTCGGCAGCATTGGCGGCAGGAGGGTGTACCTGTTATGCGGATATGCCGTTGAACGGGAATCCGCCTACGATAAATCAGGCTGCACTTCAGCTCAAGACTGAAGCTGCCTCCGGGAATTCTGCAGTGGATTATGTATTGTGGGGCGGTCTTGTTCCAGGGAATCTGGAGGATTTAGAGGATCTGGCGAAGGCTGGTGTAACTGGCTTCAAGGCCTTTATCTCTAATCCTGGCGGTGAAGGAGAAGGGCGTTTCCGTGAGGTGGATGATGAGACACTCTATTTGGGAATGCAAAAAATCGCCGCACTCGGCGGTATTCTTGCCCTGCATGCGGAGAGTGAAGATATTACGGCCGTGCTGTCGGCGGATGCTATTCGCAGCGGTAAGACCGGGGCGCGGGACTTCGCTGCTTCCCGTCCTGCGATAGCGGAGCTTGAGGCGGTATCACGGGCGCTGCTGTACAGTGAACGTACCGGCTGCCGGCTGCATTTCGTACATATCAGCACGGCTGCCGCGATGGAGATGATCCATGCTGCGAAGCAGCGCGGACTGGATGTGACGGCAGAAACCTGTCCGCATTATCTGATGCTGAGTGAAGACAGCATGGAACAGCTGGGGCCAGTAGCCAAATGTGCTCCGCCGCTCCGAAGCCCAGAAGAGCAGGAAAAGCTGTGGGAGGTGCTGGCTGCCGGCAAAATCGATCTGATCGCCTCCGATCATTCGCCTTGTCCGCCTGAGCTTAAGCTAAATCCTGATTTAACGTTCTTTGAAGCCTGGGGCGGGATCTCGGGGGCCCAGAGCAGCCTGGAGCTGATGTTCCATGAAGGAGTTCATGTGCGCGGACTACCGGTCACCCAAGTCTCGGCTTTATTGTCGGAGAAACCTGCGCGGCGATTCGGACTTAACCACCGCAAAGGCTCCATCGCGGTTGGACTGGATGCAGATCTGGTGCTGCTGGACCCAAGGGCCGATTACACACTGGCTGCAGAGGATCTGTTCTATCGGCACAAGCACAGCCCCTATACCGGAATGACTTTATCCTGCAAGGTTACAGCCACGATCTGCCGGGGGAATGTGGTATATACCGCTGAACAAGGGGTAGTGTCGCCGGACAAAGGGGAATGGCTGCAAATTAATTATGGGCAGCCGGCTCTATGAAGAGGCCGTTCCTGCACGCCCCGGCTGCAGATATGCTGAAGCTGCTCGAGGAATTGGCAGCGTTCAGCACCCCTGGGCCGGGTGTTACCCGTCTGCTATATACGCCGGAGTGGAGCGGGGCACAGCATTTTTTGCAGGAAAAAATGGCTGTGCTCGGGCTTGAGGTTCATACGGATCCAGTAGGTAATGTCTTTGGACGGCTGAGCGGATCACAGGATTCCGATAAAGTCATTCTTACCGGATCCCATATCGACACCGTGGTGAACGGCGGTAAATATGACGGAGCTTATGGAGTAGCGGCTGCTGTCACCGCGATGCATTATTTGGCAGAGACCTTTGGGCCGCCACTGCGGACACTGGAGGTGGCTGCGTTCTGTGAGGAGGAGGGGAGCCGCTTTCCGCTGACGTTCTGGGGTTCCGGGAATGTGACGGGCCTATATAACGAAAGCGTGGCAGAGTGTGTCTCTGATCTGGAGGGAATTACACTTATGGCGGCGATGGAGTCCTGCGACCTGCCTAACCAGGGGAGCAAGCCTGATCATGATGATCATGGTGACCGCCTCATGAATTCTGCCCGGAGAGACGACATCGGGATGTATGTCGAACTGCATATCGAGCAGGGAATCATTCTGGAGCAGTCCGCTCAGCAAATTGGGGTGGTGCAGGCGATTGTTGGCCAAAGACGATTCACTGCCAGAGTCATTGGAACCGCGAATCATGCCGGAACAACGCCGATGGGGCTGCGCCAGGATGCGCTTGCCGGTACAGCGGAGATGCTGTCTGCGCTTGAGCAGTTGGCTATTGAAGCGGGAGAGCCGCTGGTAGCCACCACCGGCAGGCTGGAAGTCTTTCCGGGAACCTCGAATGTGATCCCAGGCGAAGTGCAGTTCACGCTGGATATCCGCCACAGTGAGGCAGAGCAGCTGGAGAGCTTCTGTTCCCGGGTCATGACAAAGTTTGGAGAGATTGCGGCCCGGCGCGGGCTTACACTTGAGCTGGAGCAGACACTGGCTACGTCTCCCGCACCGATGAACCAGGCGCTCTGTGAAGCCCTTGAACACATCTGCCAGGAGCAGGGGAGAAGCTTCCGCAGTATGGTGAGCGGAGCGGGGCATGATGCCCAGCTGTTCGCACCAGGGTGTCCGGCGGCGATGATTTTTGTGCCCAGCCGGGCAGGGATCAGCCATTCTCCGGAAGAATACTCCTCACCGGACGAGCTGGCGGCTGGGCTGGATGTTCTGACAGCATTATTATATAAGCTTGCCTATGAGGAAAGCTGAACCTATAGAGGGAGAGATGATCATGAAGCGGTACGAAGATTTGTCTCCGTCCCTGCGGTGCATTATGACCCCCGGACCGGTAGAGGTCGATCCGCGCGTGCTGCGGGCGATGTCTTTTCCGGTACTCGGACAATTCGATCCTGAATTTACAGACATTATGAATGAGACGATGGGCATGCTGCGCGAGCTGTTCGCAACGGAGAATAAATGGGCTTATCCCGTGGACGGTACCTCACGCTCCGGTATTGAAGCGGTAATGGTCAGCCTGATCGCTCCGGGTGACCGTGTGCTGATTCCGATCTATGGACGGTTCGGCCATCTGCTCCATGAGATCGCCGAACGCTGCGGTGCCGAGGTATTCACGATCGAGAAAGCCTGGGGCAGTGTATTTACGCCGGAGGAGGTCATCACCGCGATCAAGAGCTTCCAACCTGACGTGGTTGCCATGGTTCATGGCGAGACCTCGACTGGCCGGGTACAGCCGCTGGCCGGGATTGGGCGGGCCTGCCGTGAGTATGATGCACTGCTGATTGTGGATGCTGTGGCGACTATTGGCGGGGTGCCGGTGGAGACAGATGCCTGGATGCTGGATGCCGTTATCGGCGGCACTCAGAAATGCCTGTCCATTCCTTCAGGCATGGCGCCGGTAACCTATAATGAGCGAGCCGAAGCCAAACTTATGAAGCGTAAACAGGTAGAACGCGGATTGCGCACAGGCGGAGTTCAGAGCAGTGAGCTGCCAGTGGTTCGCAGCAATTATTTTGATCTGGGCATGCTGCAGGATTACTGGAGCGAACAGAGGCTGAATCACCACACTGAAATGACCTCCATGCTCTATGCACTGCGGGAGGGGGTGAGGCTCGTGCTGGAAGAAGGGCTTCGGGAGCGGCATACCCGGCATGCTCTGCACGAACGGGCGCTGGTCGCTGGACTTACGGCAATGGGCCTAGAACTGTATGGGGACCCGGAGAGCAAGCTGACGGTTGTGACCTGTGTACTCATTCCGGAAGGGGTGGACGGAGAGTCGGTGCGGGAGATACTGCTTAGCCGCTTTGGCATTGAGATTGCCAGCTCTTTCGGTCCATTAAAAGGGCTAATTTGGCGCATTGGCACCATGGGCTTCAGCTGCCGTGAGAACAATGTACTGCGTGTGCTGGGTGCGCTGGAGGCTGCCCTGCTGCGGCACGGCTATGCGGTTCCTTGCGGGCTTGGCGTTCAGGCGGCATTAGATGTATATGAGGCAAATGCGGATTAAAGCGATCCTATCCGGTATAATGCTGTTTATATATGCCCATGGGAGGAGAGAAGTACATGTTATTTGAAAGAAAACCGCTTGCCGATTGTGTCCCTGATCTTGTGGCCACCGCGCGAGGCGATCTGCCGGCTACCCTGGTTATTACCGGCGGCAAACTCGTCAATGTATGCTCTGGTGAAATTCTAGAGGGAATGTCTGTCGCCGTTCAGGGCGGACGTATCGCATATGTGGGCAAGGACGTCTCACACATGATCGGAAAAAGCACCCGGGTCATTGAGGCCGCCGGCAGATATATGGCTCCGGGCCTGCTGGACGGACACTGCCATATTGAGAGCACGCAGCTGACCGTGACGGAATTTGCCCGCGCTGTGCTGCCGCTTGGTACTACAGGCGGGTTCTTCGACGCGCACGAGATTGCCAACGTGTTCGGCCTGAAGGGTATTCAGCTGATGCTGGAGGAGATGCGAGGAACACCGCTCGCTGCATATATGCAGGTAGCCTCCTGCGTACCATCGGCGGGTGCGGAATTTGAAACGACCGGCGCTTCCATAGGACCTGACGAGGTAGCGGAAGCCTATACCTGGGGCGATGACGTTATTGCGCTGGGCGAAGTGATGAACTTCCCCGGTGTGGTTTACGGCGATGCAAAAATGCTCGGGGAAATTCAGGCGACATTGCGCGCAGGCCGGGTGGTGGACGGGCATTTCACCTGGCCTTCGAATGATTGGAGGCTGCCTGTGTATGCGGCCGCTGGCGTAACCGGCGACCATGAGTGTGTTACGGCTGAGGATGTAATCGAACGCGTCCGTCTGGGCATGTATGCCAAAATGCGGCGCGGTTCCGCCTGGCATGATGTGGCGAAGACGATTACCGCACACACGGAGCATGGGCTGGACCCGCGCCGGATGCTGCTCGTGACCGATGACCGCAGTTCGGAATCCTTGCGCGACGAAGGCCATATGGATTTTGTGGTGCGCCATGCCATCTCGCAAGGGGTGAAGCCGGTGACAGCCTTTCAAATGGCGACGATCAACACTGCTGAACGCTTTGGGGTTGCCCGTGATATCGGCTCGATTACACCGGGATCCTGTGCCGATATGATTTTGCTGGACGGCAATCTGGCGGATGTTCATGTAGTGATGACTATAGCGGCAGGTGTTGTGGTGGCCGAGAATGGGTTCATGACTGCTCCCCTTGAGACATATACGTATCCTGATGAGGTGCTGACCTCGGTTCATTTGCCGCAGCTCCCAGTGGCTGAGGATTTTGTGATCCGTACCCCCATTGAAACGGGTAGTCAATCAACACGGGTCATCCGTGTTATTGAGAACCATGTGGAGACAGAGGAGCTTATTCTGCAGCTGCCCGTAGAAGCAGGGAGACTGCAAGTGGATAACGGTCTTTGCAAAATAGCTGTCTTTGAGCGCCACAAAGGAACCGGCAACAAATCGGTTGGTATTGTGGCAGGAATCGGCTTCCATGAGCCTGCGGCCATAGCTATGACCGTGGCCCATGACAGCCATAATGTGCTGGTGATTGGCAATGATGATCAGCTGATGGCGACAGCGGCGGGGGCGGTAGCGGAAGCTCAGGGCGGTGTAGCTGTAATCACAGCCGCCGGAACCACGCTTTTTCCGCTGGCTATTGCCGGACTGATGTCCGTAGAGCCGTTCGAAATTGCAGCGGCACAATCTGCGGCGATCAGCAAGGCGCTTTATGATTCGGGGTGTACGTTGAATTATGCGTTTATGACCTTGTCCTTGCTTGCGCTGGCGGTGATCCCGACCCTGCGCATCTCCGATAAAGGCTTGGTCCGCATCTCCCCGGAAGAGGGAATTCAACTCGTTTCCTTGTTTGTATAGTTCAAAATAGCCAATTCAAACGATGGGGTGTCTACAGTCATTCATTTGACCGGGATACCCCATTTTTACTATGGAAATAATCGCTGACGTAGTACTTTTAGACTCCTCGGGCCGTGAAAAGTAACGATATTGTAATCAAAACATATAAATTAACCATTTCATCACATTAAGAAACATATTTTTTTAAAAATTTTATGAAAAAGATTAACAAACAGCAGGAAATAGACGATAATACTTTTAAATTAGTTAAAATTATTGCCTTATTGTGATGATGACAAGGTACGGAAAGCCCAAATATGAGGAACGGGGTGTATGAAATGATGAGATTGGATACGCAGGACATCGTGAATATCACCAGAAAGCAAATCGCGGCGATTTTTAAAATGGAGCCGCTTGAACTGAGGTTCGTCAATGATTTTCAAGGGGAACAGTATCTGTTAACCAATGACAAGCTGCATCTCAGCAACCAGCACTACTGGGCCAAGGTTATGGAGTGTGTCTTCGATAACCATACCCGGCCGGTTCTGATGTGTGAGGTGCTGTACTTCCTGAGGAACGAATTTTTGGAGAGTGATATCAAGCTTCGTTTTTCTTATGATTTTGCAGAAGGTGCTGACGGAGAGGCTGTGGCGTGGGCAGAGGTGAGTTTCAATGATTCACCTGAATTGCAGCCGGGAGAAATTGCCGAATTAATCGATTTTGCACTGTCGTTACAGGATAAGCAATGGTTCGAGGAATTGACTTCCAAATACAAACAGTTGACTGCATGAGTCTAACTTTCATTCATAGAGTCCTTACGGAATCAGGCTGACAAGCCGCTCTAATCGCATGTTTTGATGCGGATGGGCGGCTTGTATTATTTTTCTTTCTATTCAATAGACATCGTTCTAAACTATCACATCCATTATTGAGAATACAGTATAAAGAATCACATGATTATCATAAGCCGGAGTAAATGGGAGAAAACGGAAGGTAATAAAAGTATCTATTTTGAATTAATTGCGAAATAGTGATGTTTCTTATAGGGTATGTGATTTTGTATACAGAGAATGAAAGGGTGAATTTGATACCATCAAGCCAGAAATTACCGCCGGCAGGCTTGAATCCTTTTATGTGAATTAATTCACCTTTTGTATAGACCATATAAAATGGATGCATTCTTTCGTACACGGGATGGGTCGCGCACGAACTGGAGAGGGGGGATGAGCTCTTATGTTTTATGAAGACAAAGCAGGAACTTCATAAGAACAGAAGAGACGATAAGCATGGTAAAGCTTGTATTTGAAATGCTACATACTACTGGGGATATGGTAAAGGAGAATACTCATTGAAAAAGCTAATTTCTTTGACAGTCGCCGCAGCTTTGCTGCTCGCGCCACTTGCGTACACGATTAATGCACCTGCTCTGAACCTGAAGGTGGATGCGGTTTCAGCAGCATCAGAAGAAGCACCGGCAGCTACAGCCAAACCAGCCGCTGCACCAAAGCCAACGGCTAAGCCAACACCGAAACCAACAGCAAAGCCAACGGCAAAACCAAAGCCAACAGTGAAACCAACGCCAAAAGCGACAGCTAAGCCAGTTGCTACAGCTAAACCGGCTGTAACGCCAAAAGTGACAGCCAAACCAGCTGCCACAGCGAAACCAGTTGCTACAGCCAAACCTGCTGCCACGGCCAAGCCAGTTGCGACAGCAAAGCCAGTTGCCACAGCAAAACCGGTAGCAACTGCTAAACCTGTAACAGTAAAACAAGCTGTGTATCAGGATGGAGTGTACGTTGCTTATGGTAACGCTTACTCCAAAGGCACTGAAGGCGCTAAAATAACCATCAAAGATGGAAAAATTACGGCTATCGAGCTTATGAGAACCAATCCGAAAATCATCGATGTCAATGCACGCGACAATTACAGCGGCGTATGGGTGGCTTACGGATTGATGAAAGAAAGACTGCTTGGCCAAACCAGAGACAGTGCAGCAGCAGTGGATGCCGTTTCCGGCGCAACACGCTCCAGCAACGGCTGGAAGCTGGCGGTAGACAGAGCGTTTGAAAGATCACTTAAAGTAAAGCCTGCTGATGCTACTTATTTTGCCGGAGACCATATGGGTGTAGATCCAGAAGGCAAATACGCAGTATTCGCCAGCTACGATGCGAACAAGCTTACCGCTGTTAAGCTGTATCCGCTGAATGCCAATGGAAGTTTCGTGGATGAGAAGACATACACTGCAGAACAGACTGCTGCGATTGCGGCAATCTCACCTGTACTGCTCGCTAACGGTTCTTCCGCTCAGCCAGTTGCCGGCTACGAAGCAGAATCCAAGGCTGCTATCAAGGCTTTCTGGGATGCTGAACAAAACGCTACCATCAATAACACATCCGCTTACGTTGACGGATTCTATTCTTCCTACGGTACTGCAAGAAGCGTAGGCGTAGAAAGAGCAGATGTTATTATCCGCAACGGCAAGCTGGTAGATGTAAAACTGTACAGACTGGGCACCAACCTGATCGACAGAGGCGCATCTGCCTATGCCGAAGTGGTAAAAGCCAATGCACCAATGACTGCAAAATTGCTTGCTAACGGTTCTTATATCGCTAATTATGATGAGAAAGTAGACGGCATTTCCGGCGCTACCGAAAGCAGCCACGGCTGGAATCAGGCTGTAGAAAGAGCATTTGAAAAGGCGCTGAAAGTTCCAACAGCCGGCCAGTATTTTGACGGTAAATTTGCCGGTGTAGACAATGCTTCCAAAGTCCTGTTGCTTGTTGATGTAGCAGCAGATCAGGTGACTGGTATTAAAATGAGCTTGTTTGGAGCCGACGGCAAGCTGATTGCTGACGACAAGCTGACTCCAGAACAAAAAACGCTGGTGAACCAGCTTACAGCAAATATGCTGGATAAAGGCGTAGAAATGGATTATGTAAACGGTCAGGAAACCTTGTCTGCAGCAGCAAAGGCAGCTCTGGTTGACGCATTGACCAATGCTTCCAAAGTCCAAGGCACTTATAAAGACGGTACATTCACCGCCTATGGTGACGCTTATGACAAAGGAACGAACAAAGCGGATGTTACCCTGCGTAATGGTAAAATCGTAAATGTAACGCTTACCCGTGTAGGCATGAATATGGTTGACCTGGGTAAAGCCGCTTATGTTGAAGTACAAAAAGCCCTTCCTCAGCTGACAGCCAGCTTCCTTGCTGCAGGCACCAGAGAAGGCGTTCAGCAAGTAGATGCAGTATCTGGCGCAACCAGCAGCAGCAAGGCCCTAAAGGCCGCTGTGGACAGAGCCTACGGCAAAGCCGAAGTGGTAGAAGCTAACAAAGCTGCTTACTTTGACGGGACTTTTATCGGAGTAAGTACTGACAAGTCGGTAAATGTTATGGTTGTTGTCAAAAACGGTGTTCCTGTGAACATGGTTCTCTACTTCCTGGACTATGCAGGCAAAGTAAAACCATACGATCAACTGACCGCAGCTGAAATAGCTGTGAAAGCGGAAATCGAAAATACTTCAACTGGCAGTGGCCTTCACAAGTACGGATACCGCGCAGCGGCATTCGGCAATAATGATGCAGAGAAAGCAGTCTCTGCTGATGTGGTAGAAGCGATCAAAGCCGCTCTGGAAACCGCAGGCAAGTAATTTTCCTAATAAGCATTGAAGGGGTTGTCCTTGGTCATTTGCAATTGGCCTGGGATAACCCCTTTTTTTATCGATGAAGAACGGGTTATGATAGGATGAGAATGGGACGAGAGCATAATTCCAATTAGGAATCGTATAGTAATTAGAGGGATTTCGGAGGTGAATGTCTAAAGTTTAATATACACAACAGGCTTAGGTCCTGTTAGTAATGGGAGGCTCCAAAATGACACTTATTAAACAGCTATCTCCACAGGATGAATTTGTCGGCTTTTATCTATTACGGGAGCTGGCAATCAAACAAACAAACGGTACTCCTCCAAAGGATTATTTTGATATTGTTCTGGGTGATTCCAGCGGTCAAATCTCGGCCAAATTTTGGGATGTAAGTACAACGGATAAAGAGACTTTTTTCCCGATGGCGCTTGTGAAGGTACGTGGGGTTGCGCATACTTACCGTGAAAAGCTTCAGGTGAAGGTTACCAAGATCAGACTGGCAAGTGATTCGGATAATGTATCACTCACTGATTTTATCAGATCCGCACCCATCCGTCCGGTGGATCTGATTCATACCATCAAGGGAGTGATGAATAGCATCACCGACCCGGAGATTGCGGCCATTGTATCGTTTTGTGTGGGCAAAGTAGAAGAGAAATTAATGCATTATCCGGCGGCCAAAACCCATCATCACGCGTATTTTGCCGGTCTTGCTTATCATATGGTGCGGATGCTGGAAATTGGGGAATTCCTCTGCAAGCAGCGGCCGTTCCTGAATCCCGACCTGATGAAGGCGGGGATTATTCTGCATGATATCGCCAAGCCTGAGGAAATGATCTCGCAGTTCGGGATTGTGTCTGACTACAGTGTGCAGGGTAAGCTGATCGGCCATATCTCTATGGCGTCCAATTGGATCACCGAGGCAGCGATCCGTTCAGATATTGATTTGGAATCGGAAAAAGTGCTCGGCTTACAGCATCTCGTATTATCCCACCATAACCTGGGTGAGTGGGGAAGCCCGGTTCAGCCGCAGACGGCAGAAGCCGTGGCTCTTCACCATATTGATGCGATGGATGCCAAGCTGCAGATGGTGGAAGACGCGCTGGATACGACACCGGAGACAGAAGAGTGGACGCCGTTCATCCGGGGGCTGGAGAATAAGGCTGTGTATCGGTTGAAGATTTGAAGTTCAATATTCAGTGAAGTGAAAGCTTCCTATTTAGGGGTTGGACGTAACTGCAGAGAATGTTTGGACTTCCGGCCGCTGTTATATTTGGATTTCCTGATTGAAACCGCTGGATGCGGTAGAAATCCAAATATAAAGGCGGCCGCTGCCGCTCCTCCAGTTCCAAACTTCTCCTCCGTCACTTACCCTTTTAGTAGGTTTTCAAGTTCAATGGATATAGATAGGGTTGTGTAGTAAGAAGAAGCAAGAAGAACCCCCGATCCGCTACATGGATCGGGGGTTCTTCGTACTGGGGACGCGCTGGCGGTCAGGGCGGAATTAAGAGAAACTGCAAAAGCTAGATGAACCGCCGAAATCTTTCTGGCCCAGGGCAGGCGAAGAGGAAGAAAGACCCGGAGCACCCGAAGGCTTGTTGGTGGCAGATTTTTTGGCAGCAGGTTTCTTGGCAGCTTTCTTAGGCGGAGACTTGAAAGGGGTATAGCCGCCGGCATACATCGTTCCGGCCTTATAGCCTTGACTCCCTGCAAGATGTAAGGGATCCGTGTGCTGCCCGCGTTCCATCAGCTTGAGCAGAATGGCCGCTGCCGCCCTGGCATCATCCAGTGCATCGTGATGCTTCAAGCTGATCCCGAAATACTGGGATATCACATTCAGTTTATGGGAGGGCAGCTCCTTCAGCATCTTTTTGCCAAGCAGGTAGGTGCACATGTATTGGAAATCCGGATAGCTGAAGGCCGAGCGGTCCAGACAATAACGCAGGACACTCATATCAAAAGCAGCGTTATGCGCTACCACAACCTCTCCCTGCAGCAGCGGTTCAAGCGTTGGCCACAGTTCATCAAACGTAGGCTTACCCTCAACCATCGAGGGCGTGATCCCGTGAATTGCAATATTCATGCCATCGAACCGCTGCTGCGGATCAATCAGCCATACATGCTCGGCGCTTACTGCGCCTTCTCTCACTTGAACAAGCCCCAATGCGCAGGCACTGGAGCGGCTGGAGTTGGCAGTTTCAAAGTCAATCGCTGTAAAATTCATAGGTAAAGCCCCTTATTCATCATATAAGCTAATTTTAAAGGAGTGGATGATCAATTACAATCCATTCAATTTACAAAGGTTAGTTAATATGGTATCTCTTATCTATAAGAGTTGGAAATATGCAGCAAAGATAAGGAGATGAAACTATGGATCTGTTAAAAGGGCAGAAAGTAGACCTAACCAAAGGGAAGAATGTAAGCGAGCTGATAGTCTCTTTTGGCTGGACAAATAAAAATGCTGAGATTGGCGTCGATGCAGCGGCTTTTTTACTGTCGGCTCAAAGCCGGTGTGAACGGGACGAGGATTTTATTTTCTATGGAAATCCGGCTTCATCAGAAGGAGCTGTAATACATTCAACTGCTGAACAATACGGGGGAGAGAGTATATCTATCTCGCTCACTCGCCTACCTGAGAAATATGACCGTATTGCGTTAACACTGACAATCTATGAAGGTGAGCAGCGAAATCATCGGATGAAGGATTTATCCGGACTCCAATTAAGTCTTAGGGATCGCATCAATGATACGGAGCTATACCGCTTTCAGTATGGTTCTGATCTGTCAGAGGAGACGGCAGTGGTGGTAGGAGAACTGTACCGCCATATCGGGGACTGGAAATGGAGTGCCATTGGTAGCGGGTTTAATGGGGGATTGGCTGCATTATGCGCCAACTACGGGCTTGAAGTTGAACAGGATGTTGCGGCTGAAGTGGCCGCTACTGCCGAGATGGTAAAAGACGAGAGGGGAGTAAACACATCAGCTACACCTATTATGTCTACAATAGATCTCCGTAAGAAGATTGTAGAGCTTACTTTGGTGAAAAAACAATTAACAGGAGTAACCGCCCGGGTAGGAATCGTGCTTGATATTACAGGCTCTATGAGAAATCTGTATTCCAGGGGTGTTGTGCAGGAGGTTGTTGAACGCATTCTCGCAGTGGCCAGTAAATTTGATGATAATGGTTCGCTGGATGTCTGGATATACGATACAGAGTTCAGCCGGCTGCCGCCAGCCACGGAGAGAGAACTGGGGAGTTATGTATTTACACATATTCTGAACAACGCTAATATCCACAAATTCGGAAGAAATAATGAACCGCCAGTCATGGAGGATGTGATTCGCAAATATACCCAAGAGGAAAAAGACACAACACCGGTATTCATTATTTTCATTAATGATGGAGGCGTAGTAAGGCAGACCAAACAAGTGATTATTAAAGCTTCAGTACTGCCAATCTTCTGGCAGTTTGTGGGGATAGGCGATTCCGACTTTGAAGTACTGAAGCAGATCGATAGCATGACCGGACGACTCGTAGATAATGCAAACTTTATTCACGTGGACCGCATTGAGGATGTTTCCGATGAGCACCTGTATGATCAGCTGTTGAATGAATTTCCCCAATGGCTTCAGGCGGCAAAGTCTAAACGGATTATCTATATTAGTTGAACTTAAAAAACATAAAAAAGGTAGGAGTGTGGAGGGGAAGTTTGGAACTGTAAGAGCGATAGCGACCGCCTGAAAGCTTTCCGCAGGAAAGCTCACAACGGAAGCATAGGCAGTCTGCGAATTTCCACCGCGAACAGCGGTTTAAATCAAGAAATCTGTAGACAACAGCGGCCGGAAGTCCAAACATTCCCCGCAGTTACGACCAGGACCTAATATGAAAATTTTAAGCTTGGAGAACGGTGAAGGTTTCCAGATCAAGGCAATAGCCCTTGACCAGGGTATTTCCGTTCATAATATCGGTGTCATAAGCCCGCTGGAAACCTAGTCTGTCGTAGAGCCTGATCGCTGAAGCCATCATATCCGAGGTGTGGAGATTCAGGGTAGCGGCTCCAAGCTCCTTGGATATTCTGGCTGCTTCGCGGATGAGTAGTGCTGCAATCCCGCGGCCCCGGGCACCCGGTGAGACGGCCAGCAGACGGATAATCGGGGAATGGATACCCAGCTCCGGTCTCCCGTACGCTGTCTCAGAGGAGAGGAAGAGCAGCACACTTCCGACAATCCGGTTGTCCATTTCAGCGATGATCCGCGCATATGGCGCAGTTCCGTCTACAGAATCAAGAATGGAGTGACGGTAATCGGCCCAAAAGGGCTCAGGCAGTTCGGCAGCATATTGACCATAGGCCTCCAGCAGCAGTTCGGCAATGGCATCACGGTCTGAATCCGCTGCGTTGCGGATATGGATCTCTTTGAAGCTGGACATCGTATGCCTCCTGTTCCTAATCCAAATGAATGACCTTAATTATAATCGACAAATCCGATGAATATAAGAGGAATTTAACATTTCTGATAAAAGGATAGAAAAGTTCTATCTATAAGAGTGGTTAGTTGACAAGAAAAGGAGCTGTGAATAAGATATTAACTAAATCTATAGGTAAGTCCTGCTCTAATTCCTTGTTAATCGATTGGAAAAGTAAAATATTAAACGAGTGAGACGGAGGGGGAAGTCAATTGAACATCGAAAATATTGAGGCCTTTGTATATATCAACCACTATGGGAGCTTCAATAAGGCTGCAGATGTCCTGTATATTTCTCAGCCTACAGTGACTGCCCGCATTCAGTCGCTCGAACGGGAGCTGGATTGCAGAGTGTTTGACCGGCTCGGCAAGCAGATTCATCTCACAGAAAAAGGCAGGCAGTTCCTCCCCTACGCTCAGCAAATTCTGCAGGTCTACCAATCAGGCAAACATCAAATCCAATCGAAAGGACTTGTTCCGGATGAGCTGAGAATCGGGAGTACGGTATCGGTCTCCAATTATCTGATGCCGCATCTTCTGCTGCATTTGAAGAGCGCTTATCCAAACCTGACGCTCAAACTGACAACTGCGCCCACCGAAGCTTTGATTGATAAGCTGAAAGCGAAGGATATTGATCTTGCCTTTATCCGTAAAGTAGTGAATCCTGCGATCCAGGCCTATCCATTCTGTGAAGACCCCATCTCATTATATGTGTACGAGGGACATCCTCTGGCCCAGTCCGGGCCGGGCCGCACTTCTATTCAGAGTATTCGCGAGGAGACGCTTGTTTTCTTTGAATGCGGTTCTCTGGATTGGTTACGGCTCCACCGCGTATTCGAGAGCATGGAGCAGCCGCCGAATATTGTCTATCAGGTAGATAATCTGGAGACAGCCAAGAAGCTGGTGATCAGAAAAGCGGGTATTTGCTTTCTCCCGGCCCTGAGTGTTCAGGATGAAGTGAAAGCCGGTACCTTGATACGGGTGGATATTGCCGAGACGGAGGGTATCTCATTACGGACCAGCCTGATCTCTCTAAATGGGGAGCATGCCGGATTTATTGAAAGCCTGCTGGAGATCGTGCCGGGCAGAACGCCTAATCGACTTATTGTATAAATGGATTAAAAAACTCTATTAGCGCATGGTTGCATGCAGTGATAAAGTTAATTGCATATAATCACCACTAATTCTATAGGGATTATATAATATCATTTGCTGGAGGGATAGGAGATGGGGGAGGTCTACCGGCTTGCAGAGCTTAAAGATGCGCAGCGATTGCAGGATATTACATATCGCGCCTATGCCATGATTCGTGAACTCGGGCTGCATTGGCCGGCTGCTACAGCCGACGTGGCCCTGATCGAAGATAATATAGCCACTAACGAGTGTTATGTACTTGAAGTTGATAATACCGTACAGGCGACGATTACACTCTCGAAGGGTGAGGAGATCAAGGCACTTACTGAGCTTCCTTTTGTGAAGTGGTTTGCGGTCAATCCAGACGCCCGCGGAAAAGGGTATGGCGGCAAGCTGCTGGATTGGGTGGAGGAGAATATCATCCTCGGCAAGCTGGGAGCATCTGCTGTAACTTTGGCAACAGCACAAAAACATCCCTGGCTGGTTTCTATGTATGAACGGCGGGGGTACGAAAAATTTGTGGAGCTGGACCCCCGCAATGGCGACGGGATTATGGTTCTAATGAGAAAGAAGCTTGCAGACCCAACAACTTCCATTTAAAGGGGATATAAAAGATGAAGAAGACGAAGAAGACGATCTCACTAGCCTATGCATTGATTTTGACACTTGCGATTGCGGGCTGCGGTAATAATAGTGCGAGCAGCAATAAGGGCAACAATGTAGCTGAAGCAGCACCACAAAATAAGGCAGAAACATCTGCTGCAACAGAAAAGCCAGCCCAAGTGACCAAGATCGTCGTCGGTACAGGAACTGGTTTTCCCAAGGTATGCTACATCGATGAGAACGGCAAGCTGACAGGCTTTGATGTGGAACTGATCAAGGAAGTTGACAACCGTCTGCCGGAGTACGAATTTGAACTGCAGACGATGGATTTCAGCAATCTGCTGCTGAGTCTGGACACCAAAAAAATTGATCTGGTTGCTCACGTCATGGAGAAAAACCCGGAGAGGGAGCAAAAGTACTCCTTTAACAAAGAAGCCTACGCCCATTGGAGAAACCGCATTATTGTTGCCAAGGACAATAACGATCCGATTCAGTCGCTGGATGATCTGAAAGGTAAAAAGGTGTTGACCAGTGCGACCAGTGCGCAGTCCACCATTCTGGAGAACTACAACAAAGAGCATGACAATGCGATTACGATCGTCTATCAGAACGGAGCCGCCAATGATACGGTAAGCCAAATCAGTTCAGGACGGGTGAATGCAACGCTCGCTGCAGATTTTGTACTGCCAATCATTGATCCGCAAGGCAAGCTGAAGGCCGTAGGCGATGAACTCTCCTCCGCAGACATTCTGTATGTCTTCCGCAAAAATGAAGCTGAATCGCAAAAGCTCTCAGATGCCATTGACGGAGCTATCAAGGAATTGAAGGCAGACGGCACGCTTGGCAAGCTGAGCACAGAATGGCTGGGAGCGGATGTTACCGATGCATCGGTGAAGTGAACAGAACTATAGATCGGGGGAAGGGGGTGCTGTATGGGCGCACCGTTTGATATCAGCTATGTATTCTCATTTTTGCCCAAGCTGTTGACTACGCTGGGTACCACGCTTTTGATTGTCGCCTGTTCTTTGCTCGCGGGTGTCCTTGTCGGATTCCTTATTGCCCTCCCCCGCCTGTACAAGGTGCCGGTCCTGAAGACCTGCGCGGAGATCTATATCTCATTTTTCCGGGGGACCCCGATTTTAATCCAGCTGTTCTTGTTCTATTACGGCCTGCCGGAAATTTTGAAGCTTGTTTCTGTAGATGTGACGCGGACGCCTGTACTGTTCTTTGTGATTCTGACCTACGGGCTGCATACGGGTGCCTTCATGTCCGAGATGATCCGCGCTTCTGTAACGGCTGTGGACAGAGGGCAGGTAGAAGCGGCATATGCGACAGGAATGACATCCTTTCAGGCTTTCTCACGAATTGTGCTGCCTCAGGCATTAGGAATTGCCATTCCTGTATTCTCCAATCTGGTCATCGCGCTGCTGAAAGATACCTCACTTGCTTTTACCCTAGGGGTGATGGAGATGACGGGAAAGGCACAGACACTCGGCAGCATCAGCCAGCATTTTATTGAGACCTATATTGCGCTCGCCCTTATCTATCTGGTGATCAGCTTTACGATTGAGAAGCTGCTGCTCGTGGCGGAGCGCCGCCTCTTGCGTCATGAGGAACGGAGCAGTCCCGTGAAAAGAATGTTCAGACTGCAAAAAAGCGGTTCTTACCGGCGGATCATTGCAGAACTGGGACCGGGTAAAGGAGGTGGCGGATTGTGAAGCTGGACCCTTCGTTTATATGGACGGCGTTCGTACAAATGCTGAGTGCAATCCCTACCACGCTGTACATTACATTGGTCTCTGTTGTGGCCGGGTTCGTGATCGGGGTGGCCGTGGCTCTAATCCGGATTTACAAAGTCCCGCTTCTGTATCCCCTGGCGGTAGGGTATGTCACTTTTATCCGCGGAACTCCGATGCTTACCCATTTGCTGCTGATCTATTTCGGGCTGCCGGTGATGATTGACGGGCTGGCTGTCCATTTTGGCTGGGCCTTCCGGTCGGTATCGATCCCAATGATCGGTTTTGCCTATATTTCTTTTTCGATAACGGCAGGAGCTTATATGTCTGAGGTGGTACGCTCCGGTCTGCTTGCTGTCGACCGTGGCCAGATCGAAGCTGCCTACTCCGTGGGCATGACCACACCCCAGGCGCTGCGGCGGATTGTCTTCCCCCAGGCACTGGCGGCTAGTCTGCCGAATCTGTCCAATTCCGTCATTGGGATGCTGCACGGATCAACCCTTGCTTTTACCGTATCGGTTGTGGACATCAACGCCAAGGCCCAGATTGTGGCTTCGACGAACTGGAAGTTTTTTGAGGCCTATCTGGCGGCTGCGCTTATCTTCTGGGGGCTTACGCTCCTGATTGAACGGGCCACTGCCCTGATCGAGAAACGGATCAACCTATACAACCGGGGGGGAGTCGTATGATTAAGATTGAGCATCTATCCAAGTCCTTCGGCCGCCATCAGGTGCTGAACAATATTGATCTAACCGTTACCAAAGGCGAGGTGGTCGTTATCCTCGGACCCAGCGGCTCCGGCAAAACCACCCTGCTGCGTTGTGTGAATTATCTGGAAAAGCCCGGCGACGGAGAGATCTCGATTGGTGATTTCCGGTTGAACTGCAAGCATGCCCGCAAAAAGGAGATTCACCAGCTGCGGCAAAAAACAGCGATGGTGTTCCAGCAGTACAATCTGTTCCGGCATAAAACAGCGCTTGAGAACGTGATGGAAGGGCTGTTGGTTGTAAAAAAGCTTCCGAAGGAGGAAGCGCGTAACCGAAGCATAGCGCTGCTGGAAAAGGTCGGTCTCGGTGCCAAACTGGATGCGTATCCGAGCCAGCTCTCCGGGGGCCAGCAGCAGCGGGTCGGCATTGCCCGTGCGCTGGCGCTGGAGCCGGAAGTGATTCTGTTCGACGAGCCTACGTCCGCGCTGGACCCGGAACTGGTAGGCGAGGTACTGGCCGTCATCCGTAAAATTGCCAAGGAAGGCATTACGATGATTGTGGTAACGCATGAAATGGGCTTTGCCCGTGATGTGGCGAATCACGTGGTGTTTATGGATGGAGGAGTTATTGTCGAAGAGGGGACACCTACGGAGGTGTTCAACCATCCACGGGAAGAACGAACCAAGCAGTTTCTGAAGCGGATCACGCCGGAGCTGAACTATTCCATTTAGGAGGCAACCCTATGGCTATTACAATAAGCGTACTGGATCAAAGTCCAATTTATCCCGGTGAAACGCCGGAAGAAGCCTTTCAGCATACGGTCAAGCTGGCGCAGTTATCCGAGCGTCTAGGCTTCCGCCGATTCTGGGTTTCGGAGCATCATGACTCCGAACAGGTGGCGGGTTCCTCCCCGGAGGTGCTGATCTCGCATCTGCTGGCCAAGACAGAGCGCATCCGAATCGGCTCTGGCGGCATCATGCTGCAGCACTATAGTCCATATAAGGTAGCGGAGAATTTCAACGTGCTGGCAACGCTTGCTCCGGGCCGGGTGGATCTGGGGGTCGGGCGGGCACCCGGAGGTTTACCCCGAAGCACGCAAGCGCTGCGGCAGGGAGGCGAAGAAGCGGCTTCCTTGACGGACAAAATTATTGAGCTTGAGAAATATGTGCATAACCGGCTGGAGGCGGATCATCCGCTGTTTGGGCTGAAGGCGGGTCCGATTCCAGGTACTCCGCCTGAGCTTTATGTGTTAGGTGCCAGTGTAGCGAGTGCCGAGATCGCTGCTGAGCTGGGGCTGCCATATGTGTTCTCTTTGTTCATAGGCGGGGATCAGGCAGTGGCTGTGGAAGCCATTCGTGTCTACCAGAGCAGATTTGACACCTCGCAAGGCAAGGAACCGCAAGCGATACTTGCACTTGCCGTACTGGTCGCAGAATCGGAAGAGGAGGCCCGGGAGCTGGCTGGAGCGCACAAGATGATCCGGATTCATCTGGCCAGCGGCAAGACGCTGACGGTTGCAACCCGCGAGCAGGCCGAGGAGTTCACCCGGCAGAGCGAGGAAGCTTATACGCTGGAAGAGCGGGAGCCGGAGATTACCAAAGGCACAAAGGAATCCGTCCGCGAGCAGCTGCTGGCGTTAGCTAAGGCTTCCGGTGTCGAAGAGTTTATTGTCACAACCAATGTGCAGCCTTTTGACAAACGGGTCCGTTCCTTTGAATTGTTAAGGGAAGCATTTGCTGAGGTCCTTACAACACTTTGAGGAGGGAGTCCGGTATGACGAATCAAACGGTGGAGTTCAGTCCGGAGGCGTTTACGGAGGCATTGATTGGAATCCGCCGGCATTTGCACCGGCACCCAGAGCTTTCGAATGAAGAATATCATACGACAGCATATATCACAGAGCTGCTGGAACAGGCCGGAGCGACCATTACGGACTACGGGCTGAAAACAGGAGTTATCGCAGAAGTGGGCGGACAGCAGGGGGGGCCGGTGATAGCTCTGCGGGCCGACATTGATGCGTTACCGATTCAGGAAGAAACCGGTCTGCCCTATGCTTCGCTGTATCCCGGCAAAATGCATGCCTGTGGTCATGACTTTCATACGGCGGCATTGATTGGAGCGGTCCAACACTTGAAGCGGCAGGAAAGTCAGCTAAAAGGTACGGTACGGTTTCTGTTTCAGCCGGCCGAGGAAAAGGCGAAAGGTGCACAGCAGATCATAGACAGCGGAGCGCTGGAAAACGTCCGTGCAGTCATCGGTATGCATAATAAGCCGGACTTGCCGGTAGGAACGATTGGAATTACCGGTGGTCCCTTAATGGCTGCAGCAGATGGTTTTGTGGTGGAGATACGGGGAGCCGGATCACACGCGGCGGTACCGGAGGCAGGGACCGACCCTATAGTAGCTGCTTCGCATATCATTACCGCGCTGCAGAGCATTGTCAGCCGCAATGTCAGCGCGCTGCAAAGTGCGGTGGTCAGTGTTACGAAAGTACACAGCGGCAATTCATGGAACATTATTCCTGAGACAGCGGTGCTGGAGGGAACGATACGCACTTTTGATGAAGCTGTGCGGAGTAGGGTGCTTGAACGGTTTGAGCAGGTGGCGGCCGGAGTGGCCGCTGCTTTAGGGGCGGAAGCGACGGTACGGTGGTTAGGCGGCCCTCCGCCAGTGAATAACGATCCCGTGCTGGCCAGGCTCGGAGAAGATACAGCCGATGCACTCGGCTTTCACCGTGTGAAGCCTCAGCCTTCGCCGGCGGGGGAGGATTTTGCTTTTTATCAGCGATTGGTTCCCGGATTGTTCGTCTTCGTGGGTACTGCCGGGAGCCGGGAGTGGCATCATCCCTCCTTTAATCTGGATGAATCGGCACTGCCAGTGGGAGCCGCATTCTTTGCTGATCTGGCTGTTAGGGTGTTGGAACGATTCTCTGCAGAAGAGGGGGAAACATCATAGCTAGTTCCCGCAGTTATGACGTTATTATCGTTGGTGCCGGCTCGATGGGCATGAGTGCAGGATATCATCTGGCTAGACGGGGCGTAAAAACGCTGCTGATCGATGCTTTTGATCCGCCGCATACAGAGGGAAGCCATCACGGGGAGACCCGGCTGATCAGACATGCATACAGTGGTGATCCGACTTATATTGACATGGCTTTGCGGGCACATGTGCTGTGGAAAGAAGCCGGGGAAGAGAGTGGTACAGAGCTGCTTGTACCCTCAGGGGTATTGAATCTGGCAGACAGCAATCTATATTCCTTCGCAGGCCGGCTTGAGGAAGCGGAGAAGCGAAAGGTGCGGGTGGAACAGCTGGGTGCTGATGAAATCCGCCGCCGCTGGCCCGCTCTGAATCTTCCCGAACATTTCGAGGCGATGTTTGAGCCGGATGCCGGATATCTCTACAGCGAGAAATCTATCGCCGCTTACCGGAAGCTGGCATTGGCTCACGGAGCACAGCTTCTGACAAACACTCCCGTGCTGAATGTGACGGCACGTGAAGGTAGCGTCACCGTGCACACCCGCAGCGGTGATTATCATGGAGCAGCAGCTATTCTCAGCGCCGGAGCCTGGTTTGGGTCCTTGTCGGCGTTTGCTGCCTTACCGATCAAAGCGATCCGCAAGGTGGTCGGCTGGTTTCAGAACACTCCGGCCTTTGATGCCGAGAACTTTCCGGGCTTTACGCTAGGTACCAGGGAAGGCGGTTATTACGGCTTTCCCGGCATAGGCGGGGCCGGGCTGAAAATTGGCCGCCATGATACAGGCCGGGAGTGGAAACCGGGAGAGACGCTTGCACCTTTTGGCAGTGAGGAAAGTGATGAAAAGGATCTCCGGCAGGTGCTGGAGACTTATATGCCCGGCGCAGCCGGACGGCTGCTCAAAGGGGCAGTCTGCAAATATGAGCATACACCCGATGAGGATTTCATCATCGACCGTCATCCGGCTCATGACAATGTGCTGCTGGCCGGGGGATTCTCGGGGCATGGCTTTAAATTTTCCAGCGTTGTAGGAGAAATATTGGCGGACCTGGCGACGGGCGGATCTTCAACAGTGAATATCAAGCCATTTTCCTTGTCCCGTTTTGACTCATCACCGGTCCAGCCTCAGTCTGGACTTACTTTGGAGGGGATTGAATGAGCAGTGAGCAAATCCGGGATTATCTGAATACGTATGACCAGTTGGCACAAGCACTGGAAGGTCTGACGGAGGAACAGCTACAGTGGAAAGCCGCACCGGCCAGCTGGAGTGTCACCGAGGTGCTGGCACATTTGGCCGATCACAGCATTGTCGTTTCCTTCCGCATCCGTGACATTCTGGCCGGCACTGAGGTGCAGCTCCCTGCATTTCATCAGGACGCCTGGGTTAGCGGGCAGCACTCCAATTCAGGCCAAGCTGCTGACAGTCTGGAGCTGTTCCGCAGTCTGCTTCACTACAATGGCCTGCTGTTCAACCGGCTAAGCGCCGGGGAATGGGAGAAAAGCGGGATTAATTTTAAAGGCGAGGTTGTCAGCGTTACGGATATTGTCCGCAGCTTTACAGCCCATGTGCAGACTCATCTTGCTCAGATTGAACGGATCAAGCAGGGAGCTGCCGTGTTCCATTAAGCTGGTAGTTGGCTCCATAAAACTGAAGCGTATGCTTCCGATACCAGTTTATTGCGAAGTATTTCATGAAGTAATGCTCCACAAAACTTTTAGGAGGAATGAATATGACGAGGCCAAAACAATTAAAGCTGGGTGCGCTGCTGCACGGGGTTGGGGGAAGTACTTCTATGTGGCGCCATCAGGACGCCAAGCCGGATGCCAGTGTAAACTTTGAGCTTTATAAGCAGTGGGTGCAGAAGGCCGAGGAAGGCAAGCTGGATCTGATCTTCATAGCGGACGGGTTATATATTAATGAGAAATCCATTCCGCATTTCCTGAACCGTTTTGAACCGCTGACAATTCTTAGCGCACTTGCGGGTGTCAGCAGCAGAATCGGCCTGGTTGGCACCTTGTCCACCTCCTATAGTGAGCCATTTACCGTGGCCCGGCAGTTCGGATCGCTGGATGTGATCAGCGGCGGACGCGCAGGGTGGAATGTGGTGACTTCTCCACTGGAAGGCTCCGCCTTGAACTATGGCAAAAAGGAGCATCCCGATCATGGCAAGCGATACCGGATTGCTGCCGAATATTTGGAGGTGGCGCGGGGCTTGTGGGATTCGTGGGAGGATGATGCATTTGTCCGCAATAAGGAGACCGGAGTCTTTTTTGATCCGAAAAAAATGCATACACTGGACCATGAAGGAGAATTCTTCTCCGTTAAGGGGCCGCTGAATATCGCACGCTCCAAACAAGGGCAGCCGGTTATTTTCCAGGCAGGGTCTTCGGAGGTTGGTAAAAATTACGCCTCGAAGGAGGCGGACGCTGTCTTTACGGGGCATGACACGCTAGAGGAAGCGCAGGAATTCTACCGGGATGTGAAGGAGCGGGTAGCTTCTTTTGGACGAGATCCGGATGAGGTGCTGATTTTTCCAGGGATTGGCCCCATTCTTGGCGAGACGCCAGAGGAAGCGGAGCGCAAATATCAGGAGGTTGCCGGACTGGTAACGATTGAGAACGCGCTGAACTATCTGGGGAGATTTTTTGAGCATCATGATTTCTCGCAATATCCGCTGGATGAGCCATTTCCGGAGCTTGGAGATTTGGGACGGAACAGCTTCCAGAGCGGCACGGACAAAATCAAGAAAAATGCCAGGGAAAAAGGCCTGACCCTGCGGGAGGTCGCTCTGCAGGCTGCAACTCCGCGCAGCAGCTTCATCGGTACGCCGGCGCAGGTTGCCGATCAGATCCAAGCCTGGTTCGAAGGCGGAGCGGCGGATGGATTTATGATCGCTGCTGCAGTTCCAAGCGGGGTGGAGGAATTCGTGGATTATGTGGTTCCGATTCTTCAGGAACGGGGATTGTTCCGTACCGAATATGAAAGTGACACCCTGCGGGGAAATCTGGGTCTTCCTGTTCCGGCGAACCGCTATGCGAAAGCTTCGGAACCTGCGCGGCTGGTGTGAGCGCAGAGCAGTGGAGCTGAAATGACCCCAGAACCGGATATTGCAGGAATGATGAGCTTTATCGGCTTGTTGGAGCCGGAAATGATCGCCATCCGCCGTGATTTTCACCGCCATCCCGAGCTGCTGTATGATGTTATCCGTACCTCCGGCAAGGTCGCAGAGCTGCTGGAATCATGGGGAATTGACGTCCGGAGGAATGTGGGCAAACATTTCGGGATGGGGGTCGTTGGGACCCTCCACGGATCGGCGGGTGCCGGACCTGTCATCCTGCTGCGGGCGGATATGGATGCACTTCCGATTACCGAGCAGAACGAGGTGACGTATCAGTCACTGAAGTCAGGAGTCATGCATGCCTGCGGCCACGATGCCCATACCGCGATGCTTCTGGGTGCGGCAAAAACACTGGCTGAATACCGGCATCAGCTATCCGGCACGGTGATCTTCATTTTTCAGCCCGCTGAGGAAGGGGCGGCCCCAAGTCCTCTGGATGGAAGGCTGCTCTCGGGCGGGCGGGATATGATAGAGGATGGAATTATGGAGAGCGTGGATTATTGCTACGCGCTGCATGTGATGCCGGAGCTACCCGCGGGTACAGTTGGTATTCATCCGCATTATGCTATGGCGGCTTCCAGCCATTTTAGGCTGGAATTTCTGGGAACAGCCGGTCATCACAGTGAACCGCACCGTGCAGTAGACGCCATCCAGATGGCCGCCCGATTCATCACTGAAGTCAATGCTTTGATGGCGAACCGAATCGATCCGCAAGAAGCGGCAGTACTGGCATTTGGTACGCTGAACGCCGGGACTGCCGTTAATGTTATCGCTGAACGGAGTGTGCTGACGGGAACGTTCAGAGCATTCTCCAAAACCACCGTTGCCGGTATCACCGAAGGGTTGAAACGCCAGGCGGCAGCAATTGCCGCTGCTTCAGGCGGATGCTGGAAGCTAGAGATGCGGGAAGGGATTTCCGTAGTGAATGACAAAGAAGCCGTGCAGCGGGTCCTTAAGGCAGCGCGCAATGTCGTGGGTGAGAAGCGGGTGGTTGTGTTGGATCAACCTAGTCTGGCTGGGGAGGATTTCGGCTGGTATCTGGACCGTGTTCCGGGTGCCTTTGCTTTTATTGGTTGTGGTAATGAGGAGCAAGGAATTACACATGCCATCCACCAGCCAAACTTCAATATCGACGAAGAGATGCTGGTACATGGTGCACGCCTTTTAGTGAGGCTAGCTATAGAGAGGCTCTAATTCGGTGTCATACCAAAAGGATGCTGCCCCCATTCAATGGGAGAGCATCCTTTTTGGCTGTATATCATGTACAAGCTCAAGCTTACTTGCTCTCACCGGCCTTGCGGCTACGGAGGCGTTCCAGCTCGGCTTCAACGGCGCTGTTCAGCGGGGATTCAGCGATGCCGGAGGAATAATGCCCGGAGCTTTCGGCAGATGCTTCCCATTCGCTGATTTTGTCCTCCATGCGGTCGAAGCCACGGGTGGCAGCACCGGGATTCAGGATCTGTCCAGGGTTACCTGCGTGGGCAGTATAACTGTTGCTTTCGGCGGAACGCTTCAGCTCAGCCGCTTTACGGGCACGGGCAGCCAGCTCGGCTCTTTTGGCCTTTAGCCGTTTATGCTCTTCCTTGGCATTCAGCAGAGTGCTCTCCAGAACTACAAGGGCTTCGCGGGTTTCTTCCAGTCCTGCGGTGCATTCCTGAATACTTTCAGTGTAGCGCAGTTTTGCCATGACCGCTGCTCTGGCAGCAGGCTCATTCCCTTCGCTCATGGCCTGCACGGCTTCCGCCTCGCTTCGATCGGCCAGTACCTGGTTCTCGTAAATGCGGCGCTCCAGAACACTTGCTGCGGCTTTGAACTCACGCTGTCTGGTTTCGGCACCGGCTATTTTTTCCTCCAGATCCCGCAAATATTGTCCGGTCAGCAGTACCGGGTCCTCCAATTTATTCAGTCCTTCGTGGATGGCTGCTTTGGTCAGGGTTGTAATTCTCTGAAAAATACTCATGTTCATTTCTCCTTTTATGTTCATATAGGGTGGCGCTGTGTGATGTCTCTGAATTAGTAATACTCATAACCTTCAGGGTAGCTGTTATAGTTCTCTTTAGGCACCACGATGCTGGCCAGAATGTACAGGAACGCTACAGTGCCGAAGCTGAATAGGGCAGCGGCAACAACGAATAACCGGATGATGGTACTGTCAATGTTCAGGGAACGGGCCAAACCTCCGCAGATGCCGCTGATCTTCTTGTCACTTTCGGAACGATACAATTTTTTCATAATATAATCTCTTCCTCTCCTATGGTTTGAACCGGGTTAGCAGTTCGTCTTAGCCGTTGTCTATGTGTTTATTGTATAGCTATTGATAATGCTGCAAAACAGCCTGAAGACTGTTCTTTAGTCTCGACCTTAGTCGGGGATGGTATCGGCAGTAAGGCGGGGAAGGGGTGTCCTGTGAGAGGATAGGGCCAGAGTTATCCCGTTTTTTAACATAACCTGTCAGCTTGTTTATTTGGAATTAACATTGAATGCTTATACTAGCTAGACAATACCGGATCATATCAACATCAAGACAAGGGAGGACTGGCATGGGAATTCATAAATATTTCCGCTCGCTGAACGAACTGGAACGTATTATCCGCTGCCCCGGCAAATTCAAATTCGAGGAGCACAGCGTAGCGGCCCATTCCTGGAAGGTCGTGCAGTACGCCAAAACACTGGCCGATATCGAGGAGAAAAACGGTGCAGTCATTGACTGGAAGAAGCTATATGAAATTACGAGCAGCCATGATTACGGTGAGATTTTTATTGGCGATATCAAAACCCCGGTGAAACACTCATCTCTGCAGCTGCGGTCCTTAATCCAGCAGGTGGAGGAGGGGATGATCGATAATTTCATTAAGGAGCATATTCCGGAGGAGTTCAAAAGCATCTTCTACCACCAATTGCGTGAAGGCAAGGATGAGTCGCTCGAAGGGCTGATTCTGGAGGTGGCCGACAAGATGGACCAGGTGTATGAGGCTTTTGCCGAACTGCAAAGAGGGAACACGGAGAAGGAATTTGTGGTGATGTACCGCAATGCCCTGATCAAGATCAAGAACATCGATTTGAAATGTGTCGAATACTTTCTGGCGGAGATTCTGCCGGACATGGTAAACGAAGAAACGATATCTTCAATTGATATCAGACAGATTACGGAAGAGGCACTGGCTCTGTAGGAAGGAGCGGGTACTCTTCTTTTTTTTGTGGATACTTTGCTTGTCTAGTCTGGTTCCGTGCTACATGAATTGGATAATACTGTATAGGATAATCTACACATGTTATAATATAGGAAAAATTTGGGGTGGGAATAGCCGTGGGATATTTGGATGTATTGCCGGTTTCCAGTGTATTGACCTGGTTCGGCGGCTTAATGCTTGTTATTTATATTTTGGAGTTCTTGTGGATGCCCGCCAATGGCCGTCTTCAAGTAAACGGCGTGAGAGAATTTGTGAAAAAAATTACAGCTGATATCCTGATCTTTTTGATTCTTACCAGTGTCCTTGTCTATTCGCTCCACCCTCAAAAGAGTCCGGTCCTGATGCTGCTGGTCTTTGCATTAAGTATCGTCAGCTACCTGTTCAGCACGGGATTCCTGAAGCTCTCTTTTGCTTTTCGCGTGTGGGGAACGGCAGTGCATATCCTGCTCTGTACGGGTTTTTACTGGCTGTTCGGCATGATGCTGATGGACTCGCTGAAGGTAACGTTCAATCTCAACATGACGGATAATTTCGATATCTTGTATTTTGTGCACGGGCAGGAACGGGGCGTAGTCTATGGATTGCTTGCCGTGCTGGCTATTCTTTATTTTGTAATAGGCAAGCTATATATGAGACCTGTATATGTATTGTATTCGGAAGCCTATGAGGCGCGCCGCCAGGCCAAGGTTGAAGTATAATAGATTTCCACAAAAGATTAGAAAGAAGGATCTGCATGAGTGCGGTCATAACACACAGAATAGTGAAGCAGCAAGCACACAGGAGCCGTCGACCCCGGTTAGCGCTCATCAGGCACATTGGTCCTACGAGGGGGAAGCACATTCACCCATTAATATTCCACAGGAAAAAGTAAAGGATAAAGCGAGTCTGTCACCCGTCACGGTGGAGTACTCGCCGTCCCCGGGAAATAGAGTCGGATGAATAGCGGATTTGTAGATGGGCCGTAACCGAAGTCTGAATAAATAAAGACCGTTATCTCCCGATTTCAGGAGATAACGGTCTTTTAATCATGTATACAGGTTCTACGCAGATTTATTTCGAGATCTGATCCATCAATGTTTTGATTTCCGGGTCCAGGCACAGGGCATTCATGATAATGGTCAAGGCCTCTGCTCTGGTCGATGATTGAGCCGGGGCAAATTTGCCGTCGCCTCTACCACTAATCAGACCGATTTCGGCAGCTTTGGCAATCTGCTCCTTGTTCCATGCACCTGCCGTATCACTGAAGGCGATGCTCCCTTTTACCGGTGTGATGCTATTGAAGTTCACAATCCTGGACAGGATGGTAACGATCTCGGAACGGCTGATTTCCCGGTCGGGCCTAAAGGTTCCATCCGGGTAACCGGCAATGACACCATTGGAGGCTAACACGGCAATGGCCTCCTGGGCCCAATGGGTATTAACGTCACTTAATGGAAGGGAGGTATCCGACTTCACCAAGCCAAAGGCTTTGGTAAGGATTGTGGCAAATTCCCCTCTGGTGATGGTTTGGTTCGGTTTGAAAGAGCCATCGTCATACCCTTTGATGATGTTCAACTTAAGGAAAGCCGTGATCGTCCGGGTGCTCCATAGGTCAGCTATATCCTTAAGGGCTGGTACGGGGATGTCCCCGTCTTTCGCGGCAATAATGCTCTTCAGCGTCTCTTTTAGCGCTTGAGCGCTTACTCCCTCAGCAAAAACAGCGGATGGCGGCGTCTTAACCGGTGCAGGCTTATCTGAAGGAACAACTGCAGGTGTTGCTGTAGGAACTGCACTTGGCACCATGCCAGGGTTCTGACCTGTCCCTGTACCAGGAGTTGGGCTAGGGTTCGCGCTTGGTACCGGACTTGGGTCTGTGCTTGGAGCCGGAGTTGGGTTCGGGCTTGGTGTTGTGCTTGGCTCCGGTTCCGGTTCGGGATTAGGGTCAACGGTTTTTGCCTTTTCAATAGTCAAGCTTTGCAGCTTTTGGCCATCGGTCGTTCTTGCTTCAATCAAAATCCGGTCTTTGTCGATTGAGATGGCAGAGTAGACCGGGAAATTATCATCATATAGATACTCCAGGTAATCAAACTTGACTGCATCGTAGAACTTCCAGCCGGAGGAACCGCCAGACAAATACACGGTGCCTGGACTGCCATCCTTCTTGGGCTGGGCATTCTTCATAGGATAGGTCCAAGCGAGTGCATGATCGTGGCCCACCAGCACCAGGTCTACCCCAAGCTCCTCAAGGACAGGGGCCAGATATTTGGTGACCAGTTCCGGTCCGCGCCCATCCTCCGTATGATAGGCAGGCCGATGGAACATAGCAATCTTCCATTTCGCGGAGCTGGCATTTATGTTCTTCCGCAGCCATTCTGCTTGCTTCTGCATGTCTATTTCATCGGCTTCCGAATTCAGCACTACAAAATGTGTATCCTCATAATCGTACGAATAATTCAAATGCTGTTGTCCGTCCATTCCGTTACCCGGCTGACCCAAAGCGTTAATAAATACGTCCTTTCCGCCATTCTTCACATCATGATTCCCCATGGTGTAGGCAGAAGGAATACTGCTGCTGTATAGCTGCGAAGCCTTCATATCCTGTTCCCATTCGTTCATAATCCCGCCATCATCGACAATATCCCCTCCGTGCATGACAAACCGTGTATCCGGGTAATGGGTAAAGGCACTGCTCATCAGATTCTGATGAATATGATAGGCTTCTTCAGTATTGGTGTGCGAATCAGTTACAAACAAGAAGGAAAAGGCTTCCGGGTTTGCTGACTCTGTCGTAAAGGTATGCTGAGCACTCCACAACCCCGGAGTTCCCACGCGGTAAATGTATTTCGTACCCGGTGACAGGCTCTGCAGCATCCCTTTGTGGAACAACGTTTCTCCCACACGGTCAGGAGCTAAAAGCAGCTGCGGTACAGCAGCCTGCTCCTTGACATTCGCCTGATCAAAACCTGTGAAGTCACTGGCTTTTACATATTGAATGACACCGTTCTCCACTCGCGGGGCGGTTCTCCAGACGATGCTTTGGGTGGTTTTCAAATCCTCAGTAACATAGGTCCGCACATATTCCGGCTCCTCTGATCCCAGCTGTGGCACAACAGAAAGTGAGAACACCTTGCTGACTTTATCCCCATTTACTGCCTGGAGACTAAGATTCGTTAAGGCCAAGGTAGTCAGAGACGTCTGGACTTCACCCTTCGCATTGGTTAGGCCCCATCCATCCTTCAGGAGCTTCACTTGAACCGCTGCACTTGAAATCCAGCCCGTTGCTTTGCCGTCCGGTAGCCGGATGGCTGTATAATCTCCACGGGTCACTCCAGTCGAGAAGAATTGTTCACCCGGAGCGGCGGAAGCGAGCTTGGCCGATCCCGGGTCAGCATCCGCATAGACATCAGACGATACAGAAGTCACTTCCGCAAAATATTGGGGAAGAAGCGGATCGGACGGAATAATCGAGACCCCTTCGACCGGCACGCCTGCATCATCCGTGACACGAAGCGTACTTTTCGTATGGAGTGAGCTCCCTTTTACAGTGAGGATATAAGGGAACCCGATCGTATACTTGTGGGGTGCAGCCAGTGCATAGACGGCCTCCCCTGCGGTCATTCGAAAACTTCCGTCGCTCATCTCGATCGATTTGAATACCTCGCCGCGCTCCATTTTGGCACTGGGCTTTACAGCTATATTCAATAGCGCAACGGTACCGTCAGCCGGTAACGATTGTTTGCTAAGTCCGGCAAGCGACAGCTGGTATTGGCCTTTTACAGGGTCAGTCTCATTCTGCGTAACAAGCGATGCTTGTACTTTGGGTTCAGCAGTGGTGATTTCCAGGGTCTGCGGATCGTATTTAAGCCGGGCATAGGCATCCGTTAAGTCAGCCGCATTGTTGATCTGGAGCTTCAATTGGAACGTTTTATTGCTGATGACTTCCGATGGGGCATCCAGATGATATTGAATGCCGTCTTGAATGAAAAAGGAGCTGACAAGCTCGGCGGGATTGCCTGATCTGTCATATACAGCTGACTGAACGGTGTGATATCCCCCTGCCAGAGGAGAAGAAGGCTGATAGGAAATCATGCCAGTAGCCGCATCATACTCGCTCTTCACAGGATGTCCGTCCAGATTTAAGGCAACAGAGCCGGGGTCAATGCCCGATTGAGAATCGGTGGCCGAAAGCTGGATATGTGGTGAACGCGTATCGATAACAGCTTCATTCGCCGGGGACACCATGCCGAGTACCGGGACGCCCATATCTTCAGCAGGGTCCTGCTCATAGACCAAGCGCAGATCGTCTACCCATACAGTGCCTTTATTTTTCTTGTCGAAAATAGATTGCTCAATTCGCATGTATATTTCCAGCTGAATCGGTCCAACTTTGTCCTGCGGGATATCCCCCTCGATGTATTTCCAGCCCTTCCAGTTCACGCCAACATTCTCGTCCAGATATTCAACCTCAAAGGACTTTCCGTTGCCGTCTCTGAACTTGCTGAAAATAAGATGTCCATCGTTGTTCCCGTACACCCACATCCCAATTTTTTGGGGAAGGCCGGTAATAGCATAAGGAGCTTTAGGTCCAACATACACATAGGAAGGGTTTTCCTTAACACCTATGTAGTCATAATCCAAACGTACGGAATTATTCCCTGAACGGACATGCCGGGGATCCGCTTCCAGGCTCATGGCACCTGAGAAATTTCTTTTTTGAACCAGCACATTATCACTTAGGTTATTCTCGAAATCTTCGATGACGATGGAGTGGGGGAGGGGCGCGTCAGCGGTAATAATGCCTGCGGGTTGAAGGGTGCTGATGATAACAGTGATGAGCAGCAGGAACATCGTTGCTCTTTTCGATATGAATGACAACCTTCGGTGAGTATTCTTCTTGAACATGTTTTTCTCTCCTCTTATTCTAAAAGATTCATTATATAATCCAGTAATCTTATGTAAGGCTTGCTTATGTGAAGTTAATTATAAAGATGCTCATTGTTACTAGGATTAATTTAAATAATTAACTATGTAAACTATTAAGATGTGATGGCACAAACATAGATTCAGATTGCCGTTCTTTCATATTTTTACTGTGCCCAATTTCCACATTATAGTATAGTAAAAGTTAAGTATTACCAGCTACCAAATACATAATGTGATTTTGTGTAAATTACTAGAAAGCATGAGGTGTTACCTTGTTAAAAGCTTTGGCGAGTATTCTGACTATACTTGTGTTACTAACGGGTTGCTACAATAATGGGAATTCCCCTGCACCCGGCAATGAGGCGGCTACAGCCCTTAAGGACACACAAGCAGAACCATTAGAATCGGTAGAACCAACAGAACCAACAGAACCAACAGAACAAGAGGAACCGGCAGAACTGACAGAGGCCCCCGGGGTTCGGCAGGAAATCATCATCAAAAGTGTGCTCAGCGGACCGCCTACCGGCAAATTGACGGTTCATGACCTGAAGCAAAAATATGAGCAGGAATCTACGGAAGTGCTGATGCCACTGTACAATGTCAAACAGGACGAGAAGTTTACCTTCAGTTTTAAAGCGGATATGACGGGAATTCCCGCAGAAGATATCATCTCGGTACATACGGACCCTAAGGCGCTGCCGCAGAGCCGGATTGAGGCAAAGGTATATTTTCATTATTCCGGTAACAACGTGGTTGTGGTGAAGCCGTTTTTAGAACTATTAGAACACGATGAGGTATTTGATCACATTTGGGGCAACGCGCCTGCTTATTACATCCGTGTGAATTATGATATGGAATCCCCGACCCCGCTAAAGCTGGCCAAGCCGCTTATTACCCCGTTTACAGTGAAATCGGAAGTCTCTACGCCTGAACTGAAATATGTCATTGATGAATCAGGCAATCTCAAATTGACCTGGAAACCGGTAGAGGGGGCGGATGGATATAAAATCTATAGTGTGTATTCTGATAGTATGTCTGCCAAAATTAATGGTCCGGAAGAGGGATATGAAGGTATTTTTCCTCTTCTGGATGCAACCATCCAGGGTACGGAGTATGACCTGACCCATGTGAATGGGAAGGATGGGAGTTCACTCCAGAATCTCCTAAGCCCTTTTGGGTATTTTGTAACGGCTTATAAAGGAGAGCAGGAATCCAACTTTGGAAATATGATCAGTATTGGGGAGTTGGCTGATAAGTTGCCTCTTGCACTGGGGGGTTCCTATGAAAGCTATGATACATTGTCTGAGCTGCCCAAGAAGATGTCCATTCAATTTCTGGATGATTCTTTAGCGGATCGCGATATTATCTATATTATGGATAAGAACAAGCTTATGAAAGACAGCATCGTGGAGTACCGGATTCAAGGCACGGAGCTTAAAGGGGACTTCCTGATTTTTGGTGCGACAGATGCTGAATACCAGTCGTTCGTAAAAACGCATTCCTATAAGGAACCCAATACGGGACTGGCCAAGCCACAGAATTCCAGCTCCCTGGCAGTCTCTCCGGATGTCCCGACTATTATTGGTGGAGGTCAGGCGAAAGACTCTACGGGCACAGGACTTGATCTGGTTAGCCGACAAAGACTGAACACGAAACAGCAGGTGGCAGCAGGCGATGAACAGCCCGTTCCTGAACCGGAGATTCTAAGGAAGATTGGACTGAATGTGAATTCGGCGGTTGAAGAGTATCTGGCCCGCAATATGGTGGAAGGCAAGGAGGAGATTTCGCTATTAGCTTTTCCTGAACTGCAGAACAAGGATGTCTTGGTGGATTACGTAACGAAGGTGATCTATCAGAATCCACAGATTCTGGGTGTGGACACTTACTATTATGACTATAATAATGTCACCCTGCACATCAAATATAAAGATTCTCTCCAAGAACTCAAACGTAAACAAAAAGAAATTTCTGCTGAGGCAGAGCGTATTGCCCACGCCATCTTTCATAAAGGAATGAGCGCCGAACAAAAAAACAAGGCGATTTATGAATACTTAAATGACAATACCATCTATGATGATGCTGCATCCACAACCGTAGAAGACAGCAAAGGCCCGTTCGATGCCAAAATCAATGACGCGTTTACTACCTACGGTATTATGGTCAAAAAGAAGGGGGTATGTATGAGCTACGCGTCAGCGTACAAAATGCTCGCCGATCTGGCTGGTCTCGAGACGATTGTCGTAACTGGAACACTGGAAGGAACTCCGCATGCGTGGATTAAGGCCAAGATCGGTTCAGAATGGTTCAATATTGATCCAACCAACGGCTTGACCAATGCGGGAATTCCTTATCTGCTCTATAATGCCAACGATGACACCGCAGCAGGGTTAGAGTACGTCCAGGATGACCTGTTCTGGCTGGATAAAGAGGTGGACTCGTTCGAGGGAGTAACCGAAGCCAACGACTATTATGTCAAAAACGGACTGGAAATCCATTCAGCTGCAGAGTTCAAAGCTGTGTTGCAAAAGCTGCTGAAGCAGGATGAACCGGTAATCTCTGTTCGGGTGAATCCGGAAATCGCCGAAGCGGAGCTGGGGCAACTCACTGCACAAATCCTGAAGAACAGTTCAGACACTGCAGACTATGGCTATGGGTACAAGAACTATTTTCTGATCTGGCGTAGTCTATAGTTGAAAGCACTTCACAGCCCGTACCTATTTCACCGTACATGCACTTCTGGGCATCTACCCACATACAATAAAAAGACCATGAACCCGTTGCTCTCACTACTGATCGGTTTCATTGTACATGTGCGGGAGGTGTCGCCAAGTTGCCAGGAATAATAAGCACGATAGCGCTGCTGATCAAAGAACTGACACTGCTGGTATCCTACGTAAGGAATAATGCTTTTCCCCAGCCTCTCTCGGAGCAGGATGAAAGCAAATACTTAGGGATGATGGCCGAGGGAGATGCCAAGGCACGTAACTTGTTAATTGAACACAACTTGCGCCTAGTCGCCCACATAGTAAAAAAATTCGACAACACCGGCGAAGACATGGAGGATCTCATCTCCATCGGCACCATCGGGCTGATCAAAGCCATCGAGAGCTACCGCCCTAACAAGGGCACAAAGCTCGCGACCTTTGCTGCCCGCTGTATTGAAAACGAGATCCTGATGTCATAAGTGTGCATCATGATTTCAACCTTTCAATCGTTTAGCCACATCTCAGCATGTGGCTTTTTCGTGTAATTAACAATGATGAAGAACAAAGTTTGAAAGGAATTAATCAGTGTGGCTATCGAGTTACAGTTGATTATTTTAAAGGGTGGGCGTGGAATGATAGGAAAAAGTAAGTGTCTAAAGAAGCTCATATAGAGATGTCTTGGAGACATCTAACTATAAATAACT